>CAZSQF010000040.1:0-15665 GCA_964608935.1 uncultured Actinomycetota bacterium
GGACGTTCGCGACCGTCGTGGCCGAGAGCGGCCCGCCGTCGTTCCCGCCAGCACGGCTCATCGAGGCCGAAGGGCTCCAGGTCGTGGGGGCGGTGACGGCGGGCTGGGGCTGGGCCTGCTCATCCTGCCACTTAATCGTCGCGGTCCGGCAACTCGAGGGTAATGTCCTCGACCCAGTGATCCTCAGCCAGGTCGTGAAGCTGCATGCCCTGCTCGTCGTACTCGCCGTGACCGCCGGCGCCGTCGTCTTCGGTGTGCTCGGCGCGTTCCTTGCCGGCCCGGTGGCCGCAGTCGGGCCGGTCTGATGGCGGTGCTCTTCCTTGATCCGACGGCGCTTGCGCTGCTGCTCGGTCTGCTCGTGTATGTGTGGCTGGTGTGGCGTGGCACCGTGCGTCGCTGGTTCGGTCGTGGCGAGGCGTGGACCGTGCTCGCATGGCCGGTCCCACTGCTCGCCATCGGCGTGCCACCTCTCGCCGGCGGGGTGCTGTGGCTGGCCGGCCAGCTCGGCATCGAGATCGGCGACGGTGACGTCGCCGACGCCATGCTGTATGCCGCCGCCTACCTCGTTCCTGCAGGGGCCTTCGCGGTGTGGCCGCCACGTTGGCTGTTGCCTGCCTGGGCACGCCGGCGCGTCACGCCGTTGCCACGCGACCGTGAGGGGAACGTGCCGGCGGGCGCGATGCCGGCCGTGCAGGGCGGCTGCGGGCATGGCAGCCGGGCGCGGTGGGTGTGGCGGGTCGATGGTGTCGCCGGACATGTCTGGGTCGATGGGTCACAACTGCGGTTCCGAGCCCTGCCAGCACCCGATCACACCGCACCCCTCGATGTCGATGACGAGGCGGTCGCCGAGCTGCGGTTCAGTTCTGGAGGCGAGCTGCGTCTCGAGGTGCCGCGTGGTGGCTGGTGGAGCCGCGGCCAGGTCGATGTCGCACTGACCGAGGTCGACCGGGTCCGATTCCGTGCGGTCGTACCATGGCGGCGTGACGGGCTGGTCACCTTCGAGGTAGCAGGCCGTCGACCGGTGCGGTTGTGGGTCGCCGACATCCGCCGCCTCAAGCGGCTCCTGGCCAACAGCGGCGAGGACGCGCCATCAGGGCCGGGCCGAGGCGAGGACCTGACGGCCTGACCGGTGGATCAGTCGGTAGGCGACATCGTGGTGGACAGGTTCGTCTCAGCGGTAGCGACATCTCGCTCAGCGCCGAATCACCCGGCGAGACGACGACCGGCGGTCAAGGATGCGGGAAGACCGCCTCGACTCGTGGGCCGGGGGGCGTCCAGAACACCTTCAACGGAGCGTGACCTGGCACAGGTAGTCGGAACACGATCCCGTCGCGGGTCTGGACGGCAGTGGACAGCGACTGAGCTCTGCCCGGGTTGTTGAAGATCAGTTCGCACACGGTCAGGACATCGTTGTAGGCGTCCGAGTCCGCCAGCTCCAGCGTGTCCAGTTGTTCCTCGGCGACAGCGGAGTAGGCGTCCAGCCCGTCGCTCATCAGGCGCGGCTACGACGACGCTTCTTCGTGGGCGACGCCATCGCCCGGCTCAACAGCTCTTGGAGTTCAGGCGTCTCGTCGTACTCCGCCTGCGCTTCGGTGACGACACGTGCTGGTTGCAGCAGGATGCTGCCGTCCGCGTTCTCCTGCACTTGAAACATCTGGTCGGGATGCCCGGGGAGGACGACGCGGCTTCTGGAGTCGGTCTGTACGAGCGGACCCATCTGAACCTCTCTGTGACGGTGTCGCTACGACTGTACGGCGTCGTCCCACAGTGGGCAAGTGGGTCCGTGGGACGAAGTGTCATGGCGCCGCACGTCGCAAGACCGCACCAGCGAAGAACGCCCGGAATGGCCAGGTTGCGGCGGTTGTGCGCAGGTTCGGGGAGGCTTTCGCTCGCGCTCGCGAGCGCCCGCGACGTCGGGGGCGTCACCGTTGTCGGAGCATCGATGACTCAGCCGGGAGTGGCTGAGGCGGCTTGGTCGCAGACGAGATTCCAGAGGTGGTCGACGTGCTGCTCGGTGGTCGATAGCTGCCCGATCGAGATTCGCAGGAACGGCCGACCTCCGACCTCAGAGGCGGTGACTGCGATGTCGGGGGCGGTCTCGATCCCGGCGATCATGGCGTGGGTCGCGTCGTCACCCGCTGTGTCGCGGAGGTTGACGAGTGGGAAGCAGGTCGGGGCGACGCGTTCGAGGCTCGGGTGTCCGCGGTCCGGCCGAAAGGGGCGCCGAGAAACCAGGTGGAGCACCCACCCGTCTCACACGCCTGCAAGGCAGCGACGATGCCGTCGTGGCAGCGGCCGCTCGGGCCGAGATGTGCGTCCAGCGTTCGGAGGGTCCTCGGTCCCTACTGACTCGAGGCGGCACTGCCGTAGTTGTATTGAATCGTTCATTCGCGAAGGGCGACGCCCCCTTGTTCCCCCGCTCGTGTGGATCCGCCGAGACCGGTCGAGGCACGCCTCGACACCCGGTTGTGGTCTATGACGGCGATCGGCAGTTGCACGATGCCTTCGCCGAGGTCGTGGCTGTGCCGCTGTGCGCTGTCGACGTCGTGGTGGTGCTCGCGACGCCGGCCCACCGTGCCGGCTTCGATGCTGCGCTGCGCGCGTCGGGCGTGGACCTCGACGCGGTTCGAGCAGCCGGCCGCTACGTCGAGATCGACGCGGCGGAGCAGCTCGCGGCGCTGTGGGTGGATGGTGAGCTCGACCCGCGGCGCCTGGTACCGATGCTCGCGCGCCATGAGGAGGCGGCGCGTCGTGCCGGCGGCCGGTTGCACGTGTTCGGCGAGCTGGTCGCCCTGCTGTGGGACCGGGGGCTGACGACGGCGGCCATCGCGCTCGAGGAGGTGTGGAACCATCTGCATGGTGTCTACGACTTCGATCTGATCTGTGGCCATCCGACCCGCGCGTTCGCGGGGGATGCCGAGGCGTATGCGCAGGTGTGCGCCCGCCATACCCGGGTGGTGGGGGATGTCCCCGTCCCGGCGCCGCGCGTGGTCGATCTGGCCGTTGCCGAGTCGTGTTGGACCCCGACCGACGCTGCCGACACGAACGCCCTCGAAGGCAGCAGCGCGTGGCTGCGGGCCATCACGGATCGGATGGCCGACGGGCTGTGCACGCTCGACCGCGACGGGCGCATCACCCACGTCAACCCCCACGGGGCACGACTCCTGCAGACCGCCACCGTCGCCGCGACCGGGGGGTCGTTCGTCAACCGCCTGGTCGGCGTCCATGCTGACGGGACGCCGCGCCAGCTGCACGACCTTGCGATCGGTGCCGAGTTCGACGGCGTCCTGCCGGTCGAACCGGCCCAGGATCGCCTGATCCGACCGGATGGGTCGCTGCTGCCGATCGAGTACGTCGCCACACCCCTGCCTGCCGACCCCGACGGTCCGGGTGACGGGTGGGTCGTGTTCTTCCGCGACATCACCAACCGGCTCGCGCGGGAGCAGGTGCTGGGCGAGCAGGTCGACCAGGCCCGTTGGATGACGCGGATCCAGGATGCGCTCGACAACGACCGGTTCGTGCTGTTCGCCCAACCCATCGTGGACATCGGGACGGGACACCAGGTCCAGCAGGAGCTGCTGCTGCGACTCGACGATCCCGAGGAGGGGCTCATCCTCCCTGCAGCGTTCCTGCCGTCCGCCGAGGCGTCAGGCCTTGCGCCAGCCATCGATCGATGGGTGCTGTCCCGCGGCATCGACATTGCCAGTCGTGGGCACAGGGTGGACATCAACCTGTCCGCGCGCTCGCTCGACGACCCGGCGCTGGTCAGGTTCATCGCCCGGTTGCTGGCCGACTCCGGAGCCGACCCCGGCGACCTCGTCTTCGAGATCACCGAGACCGCCCTGATCGAGAACGACCAGGCGGCCTACCGTTTCGCGCGTGGTGTCCGCGACCTCGGCTGCAAGGTGGCCCTCGACGACTTCGGCACCGGCTACAGCACGCTGACCTACCTCAAGAGCTTTCCGGTCGACATCCTCAAGATCGACCGCGAGTTCATCCGCGACGCCGTCGACGAGACGCCGAGCCGGCAGATCATCAGCGCGATCGTCTCCCTCGCGCAGGCCTTCGGGCTGGTCACGGTCGCGGAAGGCGTCGAGGATCGGGCCACCTTCAACCTGCTCGCGCGGCTCGGCGTCGACCAGGCACAGGGCTACCTGCTCGGCCGGCCGGCGCCGCTGCCCCCCACCCTGACCTCGGGCCCCAACCTGCCCGAAGTCGCCAGGAGCACGACATGACCCAACCGCCCAACGACGAGTCGCGCCCGCAGGACGAGCACGACCGCGACCAGGTCATCAGGGACCTCACCCAGGCCATCGGCGACCGCGAACAGGCCATCGTCGACGGCGAACAGGCCAGCCTCGACCGCAGCCAGCAGGATCTCGACGCCGCCGCCGTGTCCGGAGAGATCACCGCGGAGGACCTCGAGCCGTGGCGGGTGCGCCTCGCCGCGGCCCAGCGCCGCCGCGACGCTCACCAGGACGCCCTCGATGACACCCAGCGAGCAGCCGAGCGCCACCAGGACGCGCTCGACAGCGAACAGGACCAGCTCGACGAGCTGCACCCGGGTACGGCGGGCACCGTCGCGGCCGGCGAGCGGCGCCGTGCCCAGGCCGAGGCCCGTGCGCGGGCGTCCGACGCGCGAGCGGCCGCGGCCGTCGATCGGGCGAAGGCCGCATGGGAGCGTGTGGCCCGCCTCGGCCATCCAACGGGCCCCGACGAGCGGCGTTGACGTCCACGGCGGCCTCCGGATCGGCCCGCACCACGGGCTCCGAGGCCGTATCGTCATGACGGGCGATGACAGGTGTGGGCCGGATGGTGGGACGGCGTGACTTGATCGGGCCCGGGGAGCGTGCGCCGGACTTCGTCCTGCCACGGGCCGGTGGCGAGGGGGTGCGCTTCTACGGCGTCGTCGGTGGGGCACCGGGCACCGTCGTCTTCGACGCCGACGGCGACGCGGCGGTCGTGACCGAGCTCGTCGATGCTCTGCGTCGTTCGCTGGCCGACGAGGCGAGCGTGCATGTGGTCGCCGGTGGCGATGACGCCGCGCGAGCCACCGGTGGCTTCCATGACGCCGAGCGTCACGTGCATGGTGCCTACGGGGTGGCGTCGGACGGGCCACCGGTCGTCGTCGTGCTCGACCCGAACGTCCGAGTGACGGCCGTCCACACCCTCGAGGACCTCGATACGGCGATCGCGGCCGTGAGCGGCGACGTGGACGCGGCAGCCCACGACCAGACCGATGCAACGATGCGTCGGCACGCTCCGGTGCTGCTCGTCCCCGGCGCCCTCGACGCGGCTTTGTGCGACCGGCTCGTCGACCTGTGGGGATCCGGCGACACGGTGGAGACCGGCGTGGAGACCACCGCCGACGGTGCGCGCCACGAGGTCCGCGACGAGCTGCGCAAGCGTCGACGCGACCACACCGTCACCGACGGCGAGCTGGTGCGCACGCTCACCGACCACATCGGTCGACGCGTCATGCCCGAGGTGGGCAAGGCCTTCGCCTACCGGGCCACACGCTTCGAGGGCTTCAAGGTCGGCTGCTACCAGGACACCGACCGGGGCTTCTTCGAACCGCACCGCGACAACCTCAGCGCTGCCACCGCGCATCGGCGTTTCGCCCTGACGCTGAACCTCAACGACGACTACGAGGGCGGCGAGCTGCGCTTCCCCGAATACGGGCGGCAGCGGTACCGCCCGGCCAAGGGCGAGGCGCTGGTGTTCTCCGGCTCCCACCTGCACGAGGTGCTGCCCGTGACACGGGGCCACCGGTTCGTGCTGCTGTCGTTCCTGTTCGGCGAGGACGCGGTTCGCCGCTGACCGGCCCGACAGGCGTCCCGTAGTGGCGCCCGTGGCCGCTACGGCGTGGACTTCCAGCGCTACTGGTTCAGTCGGAAGCCCGGCCGCGTCTACTGCCTCGTCGACGCGCCCGATCCCGACGCCGCCGAAGCCGTTCACCGCGAGGCGCACGGCATGCTCGCCGACGAGATCGTGCTGGTGAAGGAGGGTCACTAGCCCGGCGGCCTGCGGGCGAGGATCGGGTCGCCGTTGACCGCGGAGGTCCGGGCCTGGTCCTCGCCCGAGGCGCCGCCACCGGTTGGCAATGTTCCTGGGTCACCCGGGGCCGTCGTCCGGCTTGGTGGCGGTCAGTGTCACCCCGACGGCCACCTCGTCCTGGCGATCGACGGGCAGGAGCTCCCGCATCATCTCGATCAGGTCGGGGGTGAACAGCGGGTAGCGGGCGGCGTCATCGAGGCCGAAGGGCCGGCGTTCGACGATGGCGAGGTCGGTGAAACCCACGTTTTCGAGCTTGGTGGCGAAGACACGCTCCGCCAGGGCGCCCGACACTCAACCGGCCCATGCCGACGGGTGGGTCAGCACCTGGACCGGCAGCTCCTCCTCCCGGATCGTGAGGTCGGACACCGCCAGCCGCCCTCCGGGGCGCAGGACGCGGAATGCCTCCGCCAGCACACGGCTCTTGCGGGCGGCCAGGTTGATCGAGCCGTTGCTGACCACGACGTCCACGGCCTCGTCCGGCAGGGGCAGATCCTCCATCTCGGCCGTCACGAACTCGGCGTTGTCGATGTCCGCCTCGGCCGCCAGGGTGCGTGCCCGCTCGACCATGGAGGGGAGCATGTCGACCCCGATGGCTCGACCCGACGGCCGGACCTCGTCCGCCGCGAGGAGCGTGTCGATGCCTGCGCCGCACCCGAGGTCCATGACCTGCTCACCCGGTCGCAGACGGGCGTGCGGAAGCGGGTTGCCCACCCCGAGCATCCACGCCTGCGCCGCTTCGGGCAGTCGCTCGAGCTGCTCGGGTGAGTAGAACACCTTGCCCGGCCCGTCGGGCCGGTCGAGATCCTCGTACGCCTCGACCACCAGCTGCTGGATGTCGTCCTTGAACATCAGGTCGCGACTCACGTCGTCTCTCCTTCGTCCGTCGCCACGGGCAGGGCATCATCGCCGGGCCCGGGCGTGTCGGCGGCCAGATCGTCGAGCATGCTCGTCAGCCGTGTCTCGACGTCGGTCGGGAGCTCCGCCTGTGCCGCGGACGCCAACACGCCGCGCAGCTCCTCGGCGAACTCGACCTCGCCGCAGCAGCGCCGGCAGAACGCGAGGTGTTCGTCGACCGCTGCGCGGTCCTGTTCGGAGACCTCGTCCTCGAGGTACTCCCAGAGTTGCTGTACTGCTTCGGAACAGGAGATCACGGCAGTGCTCCCTCTCTCTCGCTCAACAGGTCGTGCTCCTCCGCGTAGTCCCAGAGCGCCTGCTCGAAGCGCTTGCGCCCCCGGTGCAGCTGCGACAGCAGCGTGCCCTGGGGCAGGTCGAGCGCCTTTGCGACCTCCGGGGTCGGCACCCCGTACATGTGGACGAGCACGAGCGGCGTCCGGTAGTGGGGTGGGAGCTGGTCCAGGACCGCCCAGACGTCGGGCACCGTGAAGCAGGACAAGAAGTCGAGGTGCAGCGAGTCGGAGTAGGGCAGCGGATCCTCGTCGGCGATCCGGCGGTACAGCGAGTAGCTGTCGTCGACCTGTTCGACGGGGACCTCTTCGGCCTGCCGTGCATCGCGGCGCGCGCTGTCACGCACGAGGTTGACCAGGATCTGACGCAGCCAGGCTGCGGTGGCCTGCTGATCGCGTAGCTGATCGAAGTTGCGGAATGCCTTGACCAGGCACTCCTGCACCATGTCCTCGGCCCGGTCCCCGACCAGACGGCACGCCAACCCGTAGAGCCACGGGAGGTGGGGGCGAACCACCTCCTTGAAGTCGGCTGCGGTTGCCTGTTCCACACCTTGCCTATGGGTCGGGGTGGGTTCGGGTTGCTCGCTCACGGGTGGTGTGCAGGATGGTGATCCCCGCGGACGACGTCCAGTCCGTGCCGGGCTGGTTCGTCCGCGGGTCGCGACCAGGGTCATGCGTAGGTCGTGCACACCTGCCGCAGGTCGCGGTAGACCGGCTCACCGCCGGCGAGCTCCTGCAGCTGCTTCGCCCAGGCGGCAGTCTCCTCGCGGTCGTTGTTGCGCCTCGCCTCCTCCTCGGAGGAGAAGTCGACCTCGATGAGGTACCGGCCCGGCGTGTCGCGGTCGGCCAGGACACGGGTGCCCCGGTAGCCGGGCGCGACCCCCGCCTGCTCGGCGTCCCAGCCAGCGACGTGATTGTGCAACGCCTGTTCGTCCTTGACGCCATCGATCTCCATGATCTGCGTGAACGACATGCTGCCTCCGTGTGGTATCGGACAACGCGTCGGGTCGTCATGGGGTCGTGGTGACCACCTCCCGACACCCACAAGGACGGTGATGCGAGCCGCGGCATTGCAGCGTGCCCTATATCGCGCACCGACATGCGCCCGGTGCACGTGCAATGTTCAGCGGTCGGGGGTCGTCCTGTGTAGTCGGCGCCCCCGGGACCCGCTCCAGAGGTGGCGGATGACCAGCTCGACCGACAAAGGATGGCCCCCAGCATGGGTGTTGACGGCTACGACGGACCCCTGCGTGCAGCCGCCGAGGCCGCCGGCAGGTTCCTGGAGGGCGCCCCAACCCGCCCGATCCGTCCCGAGGCGGATCGGGCCGCCCTGCAGCACGGGCTCGGCGGCCCGCTTCCCGAGCAGCCGACGGCGGCCGAGGAGGTGGTCGACGCGCTCATCGCAGGGGTCGAACCGGGCATCCTGCTGACCCAGAGCCCGCGCTTCTTCGGGTTCGTCATCGGTGGCACCCACCCCGTCGCACTGGCGGCCGACTGGCTGACGTCGACCTGGGACCAGAACGCCTGCATGTATTCGGCCGCGCCGGCGGCCTCGGTCGTTCAGCACACGGTGGCGAGGTGGCTGCTGGAGCTGTTCGATCTGCCGGCGCAGAGCGCGGTCGGCTCGGTGACGGGCGGGCAGATGGCGACTTGGACGTGTCTGGCCGCGGCCCGGCACCAGGTGCTCGCGGACGCCGGGTGGAACGTCGAGCGCCAGGGACTGCACGCCGCGCCGGCGGTCCATGTCGTGGCGGGTGCCGAACGGCACGGCACGGTGGACCGGGCGGTGCGGTTCCTCGGCATCGGCACCGACCGGATCGTGCCCGTCGAGGTCGACGACCAGGGCCGCATGCGCGCCGACGACCTGGGTGTGGTGCTGCAACGGGTCGAGGGACCGACCATCGTCGTGGCGGAGGCGGGAAACGTGAACAGCGGCGCGTTCGACCCGATCGCCGACATCGTCTCGACCGCGCGTGATCACGGGGCGTGGGTCCACGTCGACGGGGCGTTCGGGTTGTGGGCACGGGCCAGTGACCGTCGACGCCACCTCGCCGACGGCGTGGACACCGCCGACTCGTGGAGCGTCGATGCCCACAAGTGGCTGAACGTGCCGTATGACAGCGGCTTCGCCATCACGCGCCATGCCGGGGCCCATCGAGCCGCCCTCGGTCACGAGGCGGCCTATCTCGTCCTCGACGACGAGGCGCGGTACGACGCGATGAACTGGACCCCCGAGCACTCACGCCGCGGTCGCGAGTTCGCGGTCTGGGCGATGCTGCGCACGCTCGGCCGTCGTGGCGTGGCCGAACTCGTCGATCGGCTGTGCGACCGTGCGGCCCAGTTCGCCGATGCGCTCGCAGCCGTCGAGGGCGTCGAGGTGCTCAACGAGGTCGTGCTGAACCAGGTGCTCGTCCGGTTCGGCGCCGGTGAGGACACCGACCAACAGACCCGGGACGTGCTGGCACGCGTCCAGGAGGACGGCACCTGCTGGATGAGCGGCACGACCTGGCGCGGCCAGGCGGCCATGCGGATCTCGGTGTCGAACTGGGCCACGAGCCCCGAGGACGTGGAACGGTCCGTGGCGGCGATCCTGGACTGCGCCGGTCTGGGCGATCGCGCCCGGGGGTAGGCCCCCGCCAGGAGGGGCGTTCACGTCGGGGCGGATTCCTGGTCGACCGACGCTTGCAGGCCGGCCCAGGCGTGGTGCTCCACCAGCCGCGAGATCGCGAGGCCGAGCACGAGGGCCCAGAAGAACGGTCCGAGCCCGAGCAGCGACAGGTCCGAGACGGCGATGCCGAACGCGAATAGCGGTCCCAGCACGAGCGGCCCGGACACGACCTGCTTCAGGGCGCCGGCGAAGACGCCGACCACCGCCAGCCCGATGACCGCCGTGAGCAGCGACCGGGCAACCAGGGTCTCGAGGTCCGAGGCATACCCCGCGAGCAGCGCGATGATCACCGAGGCGCCACCGGCCATCTGAGCGGCCCGGAAGCGCACTGGCGCGGTGCCTGCGTCACGCCCGGCAGCCAGCGCGGTCGCCGGCAGTGACAGCGAGACGCCGATCGGACCGAACACCGACGCGACCAGGATCCCTAGGCCGCTCACGACGGTCAGGGTTCGCTCGGGCGGCTCGAAGCCCTGGTTGCGGAGGAACACGACCGACGGGGCGTTGGCCTGAAGCGTGACGAGCACCACGATCACCGGTGCGGCGGTCACGATCGCGCCGAGCGAGAACGTCGGCGCCGTCAGCGTGGGCGCCGGCAGGGCGAGCTCAGACGGGGGCGCCCCGAGCCCTCCCGTGACGGCCGCCGCCGCCAGGCCGAGCACCAGCGCCGGCAGCACGGCCGGGATCCGTGGTTCGAAGAACCGGCGCCCGACGAGATAGGCCGCCAGCGCCGTGCCGACGATGATGTGCTGCTCCGCCAGCGCATCGAAGAGGCGCACGAAGAACGGCAGCACGGCGCCGGCGAGCACGCCGAACACGATCGGAGCGGGCAGCCACGCCGCCAGCCGGTTGGTCAGCCCGAGGACGCCGAGCACCAGCACGGCGGCCCCGGCGACCATCGACGCACCGACCAGCTCGGACCAGCGCAGCTGATCCCCGAGCGAGGCGACGAAGATCAGCACGAACATGTTGCCCGTGATCAGCAGCGGCTGGCGGTAGCGCCACGCCAGGACCAGGCTGAGGACGCCCGGAACGCCATACCCGGCGACGATCCATCCAGTCAGCTCACCCCGCGACAGGCCGAGCTCCGCCGCGACCCCCAGCGGGATGCTGAGGACCACGATGAAGATGACCGTCAGGGACAGGGCGACGCCCATGGCCGGCAGCAGGCTCCGGCGTGCCTCGGACGGTGGTGGCATCGGTTCCTCGCCGGCGTGCCCCGCAGGGTCGGCCGCATCCTGGGCTCGGCCCCGCACGCGTGTCAAGCAGACCCCCGTCGGCGGAGATCATCGGCCGAGCACGTCGTCCTTGCCGGTGTCGGCGATCGCCATCACCTGTGCGATCCCGTCGTCGTCGACGCCGAGCTCTTCGAGCGTGTCGCGGAAATGCCCCATGAACACGCTGTAGCGCTCCTCGTCCAGGCCGAGGGCCCGCGGCGCGGCGTGTGCCTGGCGCAGGTCCCGTCCGTCGTAGCGGTCGGGACCGCCGAACGCCATGGCCAGGAAGTCGCGTTGCCGGGTCTTGACCCGATCGACGTCGACCCGGTCGAAGTACCCGCTGACCCGTGGGTCGGCCAGCACCTTGTCGTAGAAACGGTCCAGCGCCATCGCGAGCGCGTCGTCACCACCCAGTTCGGCGTACAGGGACACGCAGCCTCCTTCATGTCGTCGCCTCGCATCCTGCCACCGGTCACGCTAGGCAGCGGCCGACGATGCCGACCCCGTAGCGGCTACGGACACGCTTACGGAGCCGTGGTCGTGTCCGCGAGGCCGAGCTCGTCGGCGCGGCGGACCAGCTCGCGCTTCGAGGTGACGCCGAGCTTCGCGTAGCAACTGGCCAGATGGGACTCGACCGTGCGCCGACCGATGAACAGCCGTTCGCCGATCTCTGCGGCCGTGTAGCCCTGTGCGGCGAAAACCGCGACCTCACGCTCGCGCGGGGTCAGTGCCGACGGCCCCTGGACGGCGGCGGCAGCGCGTCGACCCTGGCTGCCGAGACGCGCCAGGTCCGACAGCACGCGGTCGCGGCGCCACACCGCCCCGCACCGATCGAGCACCGCGGCGGCCTCCTGGAGCGTTGCCACGGCGGCGGCACGGTCTCGCGCCTCGGTGGCACGGCCGGCGGCGTGGAGCGCTGTGCCGGCGTGCAGCCGGTGCCCGGCCGCGTCGAACTTCCGCGCTGCCTCAGCCGCCTCGTCGGCGGCCGCGTCGACCGCACCCGTCGTGAGGCCCGCCATCGCCGCCGACGTGGCAGCGAGCGCGGTGGACAGGCTGCCGTCGAGGGTCGAGGCGAGGTCGGCGACGCGACCGGCTGCCGTGTTGCAGGCGTCGACGTCGCCCGCGTCGGCGGCGGCCTCGGCCAGTTCGGTCAGGACGAGCGCCTCGTAGGGGGCGGCGCCGCTGTCGCCGAGCTGCGCTGCCACGCCGGTCAACGCCTCGACGGCCGGCGCTGGCCCGTCCGCCTGCCACACCAGCAGTGCCGCGGTCCACGGTGCCCAGAAGCCCCAGGCGAGGAACGGTTCGTTCTCGTAGGTCGCGATGGCCTGCTCGAGGCTGGCCTGTGCGCGACCTCGCCGCCCCATCTCGGCGTGCAGGCGGGCGGCGAGCGCGGCCCCCCACGCGCGTCGTCGACTGCCACCGACGGGCCGGCGGATCGCCGAACGGTCGAGGTCGTCGAGTGCCGCCTCGAGATCTCCCGCCAGCCAGTGGCAGTGGGCCAGGTACTCGAGGGCGAGGGCGTCGGGAGCCCGCGGGTCGAGCCGGAGGGACGCCTCCACGCTGGCGATCCCGTCGTCGAGCCGGCCCGACAGGCCGAGCAGCCAGCCGCCCTGTGCACGTGCCCAGGCGGTGCGGTAGGTGTTGTGGTCCTGTTCGGCCAGCTCGATGCTGCGCTGGAACAGACGAGCTGCCGTCTCGAACCGTCCGAGCACGCCGTACGCGTACGCCGCGGTGCCGGCCGCCTGTGTGGCCGCGCGCCGGTGGCCGTCCCAGTCGGCGGTCTCGAGCACCTCGCCGGCCAGCTCCGCGTGGTACACGAAGTCGCCCGCACACCCGCGGATCCACGCCAGCTCGTTGCGTGCCAAGAGCGCTGGCTCGGTCTCGCCGGCACGCTCGAACAGCTCGACCGCGTCGCGGCAGGCGTGCTCGGCCTCGTCGAGCCTGCCGGCGCCGAAGGACAGGAACGCCGCCAGGTGGAACCGAACCGTGGCGCGGGCGGCGAGGTCGTCCGAGCCATGGACGTGTGCCTCGATGCGCTCCATGGCGGCGATGGCCGTCGACGCGTCGTTCTCCGCGAGGTGGGACAGAACCCACTCCGACTGCCAGTCCATTGCGCCGAGGACGGTCAGCCAGCGCGGGTCGTCGGGTGGCAGGACGTCGAGCAGCGCTGCGAGCGTCGCCAGCGCCTCCTGGGCCAGCCCGCGGGCCTCGGCCTGGCCCATGGCACGGCAGAGTGCGTCGACCGCCTCGTCGTCACCGGGCTCGGCCGCGCGGCTGAAATGGCCGGCCGCTGCCCCCAGATGCCCGGCTGCCGCCAGGGTCCGGGCGACGGTCCGGTGCAGCGCACGTCGCCGGGCACCGCCGATCTCCTCGTAGATCGTGTCCTGGATGATCGGGTGCGCGATGTCGAAGGTGAGCTCGGCCCCACTGCGCTGCTCGGACACCAACCGGGCCCGCACCAGCGTCTCGAGAGCGAGCGCGAGCTGCTCCTCTCCGAGCTCGCTCAGCCGCCCCAGCTCCGCCAGGTCGATGCGGCGGTCGACCACCGCCAGGACCTCGAGAACGAGGCGGTGCTCCGGCTCGAGCCCTCCGAGATCGAGCGAGACCCGCTCCCGCAGCGCCACCGGAAGCCGCTCCAGCCGGGGGGCGCTCAGGTCGGCGCCCTCGTCCAGAAGTGCTTCCAGGAGCCCGATCGCGAACAGGGGATGGCCCATCGAGCGCTCGACAAGCCAGCTGACCAGTGACGCGGGCACGAACGTCGAGGCGGCCCGCGAGTCGGCGCGGAGCTGGTCGTGGGCCAGCGCGGTGATCTCCGCCGCGGTGAGCCGGTCGAGCTCGATGCGTTGCAACAGGCCGTCCTCGTCGAGCCCGACCAGGACCTCGCTGGCGATGGGCAATCGACCCAGCTCGCCTGGTCGGGCGGTTGCGACGACCCCGATCGGCGAATCGGTGAGCCGGCGGCCGAGATACCGCAGCGCCTCCCAGGAGGTCGCGTCGGCGAGATGGATGTCGTCGAGGGCGATCAGGACGGGCGCGTCCGTACTCAACCGGTCGAACAGGTCGACCAGCGCCTCGAGCAGGCGGGCTCGGTCGGGCTCGTGCTGCGGTGGACCGGTGACGGCCTCGACGGTCTTGAGCAGCACCGACAGCTCCGCCTGCGAGGTCCCGATCAGTGCCAGCAGGTCGTCGGGGTCCTGGCGTCGGAGGTGCCGGTCGAGCGCCTCGATCCAGGGGCCGAAGGAGGTCGTGGCCCCCCACCGGTAGGAGCGGGACGACAGGGTGATCGCATCGTCGTAGCGGGCCAGTGCCTCGGTCGCCAGCCGGGTCTTGCCGAGGCCGGCTGCTCCGGTGAGCAGGGCAACGCGGAACGCGCCGGACAGCGACCGCTGCAGCAGCTCGTCGAGCTGGGTGAGCTGACGATCCCGCCCGACCAGCGGCGCCGCAGCCGTGCGTGGACGATCCCCCGGGACCGCTCCATCGGGCCCGGGTCGGCCCACCGACCTCGGCGTGTGACGTGACATGGGATGTTTCGGGTCGCTGGCGGGCAACCTACTCGCCCGTGCCACCCGACACCGGTCGGTTGCCGGTCATCTGCGGCCGATTCCCACGTTCATACGGGCCGTCAGGACGGGGGCGCGATGGCCGCCCGCCTGTTCACGGAGCATCCCGTCGAGCACCTCGCGGACCGCGTCCCGCTGCTCGTCGGTGAGGTCGGCCACCAGTTCGGCGCCGCTCGGACTGCTGTGGGTGACGACCTCCCACAGCTGTGACGAGGTGCCGATCGCCATTGTCCAGGTGCAGGGCTCCACGGTGACGTCACGGAGCCCGGCGCCGCTCAGCTGTGTCCCCAGCGTCTCGGGGTCGGCGACCTGGAAGGGGAGTGGTGGCGGATCCATCGACAGCCCGCGGAAGTGAGCCACGACCGCTTGCATCGCCGCCGTGAAGAAGCTGAGGAACTCGGCTCTCGGGGGCGGGCCGAGCGCAACGATCAGGACGCGTCCTCCCGGCCTGGTGACCCGGACCAGCTCCCGCAGGCCACGTGCCAGGTCGGGGAACGACGAGACCCCGTTCTGGGACGCGGCGACGTCGAAGCTGCCGTCATCGAACTCGAGGTCGCAGCCGTCCATCACCCGTGCGTCGACGTCGGCCAGACCGTGCGCCTGTGCCCGGCGAACGAGCCGATCGATCATCGTCGGGGCGATGTCGGTGGCCACCACCTTCGCGCCACGGCGGGCGGCCGGGATGCTCAACGCGCCGCTGCCGGCGGCCACGTCGAGGACGCGCATGCCGGCCCGCAGGCCGACGCGGTCGAGCGGGTCGTCGGCCATGGCGAGGTGCAAGGGTGTGACGTGGTCGTCGTAGCCGGCCGCGATCCGCTCCCACTGGTCCCGGATGGCGTCGGCCGTGCCTGCTCGGATGGCCATTGCGCTGCACTGGTCAGACGAGCCGGTGCTCGGGGTCGGCGACCGCGCGGTGCCACATCCGGTAGGCGAGCGGCCAGAGCGACACCACACCGGCCACGCCCTGGACGTGGAACTGCAT
>CAZSQF010000041.1:0-7059 GCA_964608935.1 uncultured Actinomycetota bacterium
CCTGGCACAACCAGTCCGGCGCGCTGATGGGCGCGGCGGCAACCGCCGCGCTCGCACTGGTGCTCGCCGGCCCACGCCTCGCACGGGCCCCGGCGGTGGTCGCTTTCGCGGCGACCGCCGCCGGTACCTGGCTGTCGGGGTCCCGCGGCGCGCTGATCGCGACCCTGATCGGGGTCGCCGTGGTCGTCGCGGCGGCCCGCCGGCAGGGCTGGCGGCACCTCGTGTCGACGCTGGCGGTCGCCGTGGTCCTGGCGGCGGGCGCCGGCGCTGGGCTGCTGGCCCTCGTCGACGACCCAGCGGCCGGTCAGCCGCTCACCACCCGCGAGCAGTCCGCCACCCACAACCTGCGCGCCCGCGTCGGGCACGCCGAGGCCGCGGTCCGGATGGCGGTCGCACACCCGCTGGTCGGCACCGGACCCGGGTCGTACCGTTGGGCGGCCCGCCCCCACTACCCCGACAACACCAACCTCACCGCCTCGGCGCACAACGAGTACGCGGAGGCGTTCGGCGAGACCGGGCTGGCCGGCGGCGTGCCCGTCGCGCTGGCAGCGCTGGCGCTCGCACTGCTCACGCTGCGGGTCGTCCGCGACCCTTCGGGGCGGGGCTCCGCCCGGGCCGGTGGTGTGCTGGCGGCCGCCGGCGCCGTGACGGTCCTCGGCGTCCACGCCGGCGCGGACTTCGACTGGGACTACGCGCTGCTCGCGGTGCTGCTGGCCGTCGGCGGGGCCGTCCTCCACGCCGAGCTCGCGCGCCGACCGGACCCGGCGGCGGCGCGGCCACCGGCGGCGTGGGCCGGTGGCGTCGCGATCGCGGCCGGTGTCGCCGTCGCGGTCGTGGTGGGGGTCGCGGCGACCGGCTCGAGCCCGGCCCCCTGGAGCCTGGACGCCCCGACCGGGATGGCCGTCGACGCGCTGCGCGCCGACGAGCCGGCCCGGGCCGACGCCGCGCTCGACCAGCTCGAGCGGTGGAACCCCGGCAGCGAGGCGCTGCCGCCGCTGCGCGCCCTCGCTGCCTGGCAGCAGGGTCAGGCCGCCCCGTCCGACGTCGTCGCCGCCGTCGACCCGCGGGCCACCCCCAACCCCGACCAGCTGCTCGCGGTCGACCTGCTGACCGCCGCCGGCCACCTCGACGCCGCCGAGGCCATCCTCGACGATCTCGAGCCCGTGCTCGCGGCCCGGGCGCGCTGGGGTGTGGACGCCGCCGAGGCCGCCGTGGCCGACTACCGGGCCGCGATCGAGGCCGCGCGCGCCGGCTGACGCCGGCACGTCGTCAGTGCGGCTCGAGCGTCACGATCGGGATGGGCCGGTCGACCCGCTCCTGGTAGTGCGGCAAGCCGTGCCCCGCGTCGGCGACGAGTGCCGCCAGGCGATCCCGCTCGGCACCGACCGCCGTTGCGGCACGCGCCCCGAACCGGCGCCCGCCCACGGTCACCTCCACGTCGGGGTGGGCCACGAGGTTGTGGTACCACGCCGGATCGCGCGGCTCCCCCGCGAAGCTGGCGACCACGACGAAGCGGCCGTCGTCGGCGGCGTACTGGAGGACGACGTCGCGGGGTTCGGCGCTGCGGCGCCCCGTGGTCGTGAGCATGAGGCAGGGCAGGCCCTGCATCCGCCGCCCCACCCGCCCCCGGCTGGCCCGGAACAGCCACCGGTGCAGGCGCCACCCGAGCCGGACCAGCGGTGTTCGCCGCACGGGCCGCGCCAAGACGTCCTCCCGGTCACCACGACCGGATCGTAGGTCGCCGGGAGCGAGGTTCGGGACGGGTCAGCTCGCCCCGGTCCGATCCTCGAGGTCGAGGCTGCGATACGCGGGGTCGTGGCGGGCCGACTGCGACCGCAGCCGCACCTGGACACTGCGGGCGACGGCGATGCCGCCGATCATGGACGCGACCACCAGCACCGACGACAGGTTGAGCTGCGCGACGCCCGACAGGGCGTGGCCGAGGTTGCAGCCGCCGGCCCACCGCGCGCCGGCGCCCATCAGCGCGCCGCCGGTCGCGAGCTGGACGTAGCGCACGCCCACCTCGCCGCGGAGCCACCAGCCGCCGGCGGTGCGCGCGGCGACGGTCGCGCCCGGCACCAGCGCGGCGAGGAACGCGATCCGCCACCACGCCGGCGACCCGCCCGCGATGCTGGCCACGGCGCCGGAGGTGCTGGCGCCGAAGCCGGCCCCGCTGGCCCCCGCCGCGGCCCAGGTGAAGGTCGCGCCGACGCCGAGGGCCACGCCGGCGACGGGCCAGGTCCACTGCCAGGTGTGCGCGGCGGCCTGGCGCCGGGTCCGTGACAGGGCGATCGCGACGACCGCCGCGACCACCACCGCCACGCCCACGCGCGGCAGCCCGAGCAGCGTCGGCAGGGTCTCGCGCCCCTCCAGCAGCCGCCCGCCGGGCAGGCGGACCAGGTCGGCGGCGAGCTCGCCCAGCCCCCAGCCGGCGAGGCCGACCAGGGCTCCGGCCATGCCGGCCCCGAGCTTGTAGAACAACCCGGACACGCACGACGCCGCGACGGCCATCCCGACGCCGAACACCAGCCCGCCCACGATGTTGCGGACCGGCCGCAGCGGCAACGAGCTGCTCATCGCCCACGGCCCCAGCGCGTCCAGCAGCGCGAGGCCGACCGCGGCGACGACCGCGCCGAGCAGCCACGCCTTGAACAGCGCGGCCCGGCGCTCGATCACGCCGCGGAACGCGGCGTGGAAGCACAGCTGGCCGCGCTGGAGGACGTAGCCCAGCACGAGGCCGGCGACGGCCCCGCCGACCAGCAGAATGCCCATCGCATCCGCCGTTTCACCGACGACCCGGTCGGGGCGGGCGGCGCCCGCCCGCGAGGTAGTGGACTGGGTGACTGGCCGGCTCGCAAGCGGCCCCTACCGCAGCGTCCAGACGCGCACCTTGCCGTCGGCGCCGGTCAGCGGGTGCGCAGCACGATGATCGTGTCGGTGCCCGAGCCCGCGCCCCACACCTCGCCCGGTCGGCCGAGCAGCTGGCGGACCTGTGCGCCCGGCGTCGGCCACGGGAACACCTCGAACTCCTCGGTCGCCGGGTCGAACAGCACCAGCGCGTCACCGCCGAAGTCGGTGACCCACACCCGGTCCTCCTCGTCGACGTACACCGCGTAGGGCTGCGGGTCGTCACCGGGCAGCCGCCACGTGTCCCACACCTCGGCGACCGGGTCGTAGCGAGCGAGATTGCCGGCGAACCACTCGGTGACCCACAGGTCGCCGGCCGAGTCGCTCCACACGCGTCGGGCACCGCCGTCGGGGCTCGGGACGTCGACCACCTCGACGCTGCCGTCGCGGTCGAGGATGCGGGCGATGTAGCTGCCGGCCAGCGACGAGAACCATGCGGTGCCGTCCGGCGTGGTGGCGATGCCGTAGGGGCCGCTCCCGCGGGGCGAGTCGAACATCTCGAGCTCGTTGGTGGCTGGGTCGAGCCAGCCGTGGCTGCCGGCCTGTCCGGTGAACCACAACAGCCCCATGCCGTCGAAGGTGGCGGTGTTGAGGTTCTGGTTCGGCCGCCGCGTCAACGGATGGCTGGTGACCGCGTATGTGTCGGGGTCGACCGCCACGATCGCGTTGAGGCCGCCGTCGGTGACCCACGGCGTGCCGTCGGGACCGACGATCACGCCGTGGGGCGCGGAGCCGCTGCCGAGCGGGATCAGCTCGAGGTCGCCCGTCTCGGGGTCGAGTGCGCCGAGCTCGCCGGTGCCCTGGCCCGTGTACCAGACGCGCCCGTCGGGACCGGGCGCGACGTCGTGGGGGCGCGTGCCCTCGGGGACCGAGAACTCCTCGAACTCGGGATCGAACGGCTCGGGTTCGGGCTCGTCGGGCTCGGGGTCGGGCTCGGGCTCCGGCTCGGGGTCGGGCTCGTCCGGGACGGCGTCCTCGGGCTCCTCCGCGGCGGGAGGGTCCTCGGGCGCGTCCTCCGTCGCGGGGGTGCAGGCCGCCAGGGCCACCGCGAGCGCGGCGGCCCCAAGCACGGCCACGGGCATCGGCGTCGATCTCACACACCGGACCCTATGCCATGCTGCGGGCGGGCCGCCGGGCGAGGGGCCCGGCGCAACCCCCGCCCCACTCGCTAGGGCAGCGGGACGTCGTCCGGGTCGGCGACCACGGACTCGACGCCCGGAAGCACGCCGTGGCGGGCCGCGAACTCCTCGACCGACACGCCGTCACGCACCCGGACGCGGAACGACGCCGGAAGGTCGCCCGGCTCCACGAGGTCGAGGAGGTCGGGCTCGTCGGCATACCGGTCGAGGTAGCGCTCGTAGGCCTCCTGCTTCGATTCGAACCGCACCGTGAGCACGTCCGCGTCCCCGTCCAGCGACGCGTTCACGGCTTCGACCTGCTCGGGGGTCGCCTCCGGGCAGGCGTGACCGTCGCACAGGAAGACGGCGACCGTCGGTGAGGTCCGGCTGGGATGACGGTCGACGGCGTCCGGGAGGGAACGCAGCTCGGCTGGCAACGACGAGGCCCACAGCACCCTCTGGACCCCTGGCCACTCCCCGTACCGCGACTGGAGGTCCTCCTGCGAGACACCGTCGCGGACCACCAACCAGAAGGCTTCGACGAGGAGCTCGGGCGAGACCTGCTCGGCCAGCTCCGGTGCGTCGGCGAACAGCTCGAGGAAGACCTCGTAGGCCTCCTCCCTGGATTCGAAGCGCACGTCGAGCACGTCGTCGTCAGCCGTCAGGGCGGCCTCCAGTTCCTGTCGTTCGTCTGAGGTGATGGCGGCACAGTCACGACCGTCGCACAGGTGGATGACAGCCTGGGCGCCGGGGGCTGCGTCCTGATGCGGCAGGTTCGCGTCCGCCGACTCCTCCGAAGGCCCGCCGCCGCAACCCACGGCTGCAACTGTCGCGGCCACGGCGAGGATCACCACACGAACCCGGGCGCCGACCGTCACGACGTCACCAGGCGCCCTCGCGGCTGAGCACGGCCTTGACCGTCCGGGCGAGCAGCATCAGGTCGGTCGCCAGCGACCAGTTCTCGATGTAGAACAGGTCCATGCGCACGGCCTCGTCGAACGGCACGTCGGAGCGTCCCGACACCTGCCACACGCCGGTGATGCCCGGCCGGACCCGCAGCCGCCGCAGGTGCCACGGGTCGTAGTTGGCGACCTCGTCGGGCAGCGGCGGGCGCGGCCCGACCATCGACATGTCCCCGCGCAGCACGTTGACCAGCTGCGGCAGCTCGTCGATCGACCAGCGCCGCAGCGTCCGGCCGGCCGGCGTGACCCGCGGGTCCTGCGTCAGCTTGAAGAAGTGGCCGTCGGCCTCGTTGAGGTGCTCGAGCTCGGCCCTGCGCTCCTGAGCGTCCGCGTACATGGTGCGGAACTTGAGCATCTCGAACGGCTCGCCGTCGCGGCCGATGCGGCCCTGGCGGAACAACGCCGCGCCCGGCGAGCTGCGCCGCACCGCGATCACCGCGCCGGCCCACAACGGCAGGCTGGCGACCAGCAGGCCGGCGGCGACCACGACGTCGAGGGTGCGCTTGAGGATCGCCTTCGAGCGCTCGAGCCGGATCTGGTCGACGTGCAGGATCGGGACGTTGCCGACGGTCTCGATCGTCATCCGCCGCGTGACGACCTGGAACAGCGACGGCGCGACCGCGAGGTCGACCGGGGTGCCCTCGAGCGCGATCGTGACGTCACGCAGCGTGCCGGGGCTCACCCCCGCCGGCGAGACGATCACCACCCCCGCACCGTGGGCCTCGGCGATCGCGAGCGTGTCGGCCGGCCGCCCGAGGATCGGGTGCCCGTCGACCTCGACGTCGACCGGGCCGTCCTCGTCGAGGTAGCCGACGACCTGGTAGCTCGAGTCGGGGTCGCGGTCGAGCGCAGCCGCCAGCTGGGACGCGTCCCGGTCGGTGCCGACGATCAGTGCCCGCTGGACGAGCTCGCCCCGGGCCTGCTTGGCGCGCACGTAGCGGCGCATCCCGAACCGCAGCAGCAGCCCGCCGACCAGCACGTACACCGCGACGAATGCGACGAACAGCCGGGACAGCTGGAGGTTGAACAGGAACGACACGAACCCGAGCGCCAGCACCCCACCGGCGACGCCGGCGAGGAAGCGCCGCACCGCGTCGCCGCCGGCGTTGAGGTACTCGGGCCGGTAGGCGCCGGCGAGATGGAACAGCAGCAGCCACAGCGGGATCAGCGCCACGGCGATCGGCACCTCGTCGGCGAACGTGGCGACGCCCTCGATGCGGGCGAGCGCGTCACGGGTCGCGTAGGCGCCGAGGCTGCCGAGGCTGATCACGAGCACGTCGCCGGCCGCCAGCCGCCGCCCGAGCTGGCCGCGCCACCGCGCCGGCGTGCGCAGCTGGGTCGCCGAGCTCCACGCGGTCGGTGTCGTCGCCGGCTGTGGCGAGGCCTGCTGCCTGCTCGAGGTGCTCACGTGTCGGTTCCCCCACCTCGGTGACGGAACGGTACCGCCCGGAGCCCGGCCAAGGCGGGTCCGAGGTCGCCGTGCCCTACCACCACATCGGCGCGCACGACTCCGTCCCTGAGCCAAGCCTCGCGTCCGGCCCAGGGGCGGATCGAGGAGCGTTTGGACGAGAGGGCGGCGTTACGCGTCCGCCTTCGGCGCAGGTCTCGCTCGTTGCATTGCCCGTCGTGTGTGGTTTACCTCGTCAATCGCGGCTGCCAGCTCGAGTTCGGTGTCGCTGATCTCCACGGTCGCCGCACTTCGCCGGCACCATCCGAGCACCTCACCCCAGCGCCACAGACGGCTGCGGCCGAGCGCATTGTGTGAGGGCTGCGGAAAGCCGCCAGGTCCCCGCTCGCCGAGGATCCACAACCGAACAGACTCGCGGGAGCGACCCAACCGCTCCGCGATGTCAGCCATGGTGACGAGATCGTCCGGCTCGACATGCGTCACTCGCAGCTCGGGCCACCATCCCTCCTCGAGCGAGGCGATCGCGGTCGTGATCGCCTCGACAGCCGATTCAGACTCTCGATCGAACTCCGCGAAGAGCACACCGTTCGTCCTGCCGAAGACGGCATCGTCGGCCTCCTTTTCAAGTCGACCGACAACTTCGTCCGTCCAGTCGTCAATGCCG
>CAZSQF010000041.1:7159-15589 GCA_964608935.1 uncultured Actinomycetota bacterium
CCAGTCCGGCGTGTTCGCCCCCAGGTCGTGTCGAGCGATGGCCGTCATGGAGTCGGAGCGACCCTACGGCGTCGGTGGCAGCACCAGCCGCGCCTTCGCCCGACACCTGTGGATCCCGCCATGATCTAATCGCGATCGGCCTTTCAGCACGGACCCTTACGACACCCCTCGGCGGCAGGGGCACGGACGTCGTCAGTGGCGGCAGGCGGCGGTGTGCCGGTGCTCGACGTGCACCGCGAAGCCCTGCCGGAAGAACAGCGACGACCTCACGTCGATCTCGATGTCCTCGGCCCAGCGCACCAGCGACGGCGCGAGCAGGATCTCGAGGCCGTCCTCGACCAGCCGGGTGTAGCGGCTGGTGTTCTTGCCCCGCAGGTAGGTGTCGACCGACACCTCGGCGCGCCCGCCTCAGGAGATCGGGGGGACGAAGTCGATCGCCGCCGTCCCGCCACGCTCGCGCAGGAGCTCGGCGGCCTGGTCGCTGACCCGGAGGTTCATGACGGTCGTGTCCTCGTTGAGGTGCCTGCGTGAACGCCGTAGCGGCGGCTGGACTTCCGCGGACGGCCATGGCCGCGGAGCCCGCGATCGCCTCAGCCGGGACTTGCCCCGGCCGCGGGCAGGTCGACGCGAACCTCGAGGCCCCCGCCCTCCACGCCGTCGATGGTCGCATGCCCGTCGTGGGCACGGACGATGGCGGCCACGATCGCGAGCCCGAGGCCGCTGCCGCCGCTGTCGCGTGCCCTGGCCGGGTCGGGCCGGTAGAAACGATCGGTGAGGCGGCCGATCTCCTCGCCGCTGAGGTCCGGACCGCTGTTGGCGACCACCAGGTGAACCTCGCCGTCCGCCGAGCTGGTCGCGACCCGGATCCACCCGCGCGGCTGGTTGTGCCGCACCGCGTTGTGGACGAGGTTGTCGACCATCCGTGCGAGCAGGGTGGCGTCGCCGTGGGCGAGCGCGGGCTGTCGGTCGAGCCGGACCGCAAGGTCGTGCCCGTCGACGTAGACGTCGAGCGAGCCGGCAACGAGCTCGTCGAGCTCGACCGGGTACCGGTCGTGGATCGTCTCGGCACTGGCAAGCTGGAGCAACCGGTCGATGAGGTCCTCGCTCTGCTCGAGTGCGTGCCGGATGGACGCGGTTGCCTCGGCGAGCTCCTCCGCAGTGGCGTCCGGGTCGGCCAGGACGACGTCGAGCTCGGCGCGGATCAGGGTGAGCGGGGTGCGTAGCTCGTGGGACGCGTCGGCCGAGAACGCGCGCTGCGCCTCGAAGCCTCGTTCGAGACGTCCGAGCATGGCGTCGAACGCCCGGGCGAGCTCGTGCAGCTCGTCACGCGGCCCGGTGACGCCGATCCGGTCACCGAGGTTGGTGTCCGAGATGCGACGGGCCGTCTCGGTGATCGTACGGACCGGCGCGAGCATGCGACCGGCGAGCCACCAGCCCACGCCGCCGGCAGCAGCTGCCAACACGAGCAGTGCCAGCATGGTGGCATAGCGGACCCGGATGGCCGCGTCGCGCAGCGCGTCGGCGAGCTGCGGGTCGACCGTGCCGTCCGGAGCCCACGGGACGAACTCGCGGGTGGCGGTGGGGAACTGGTCGGTCAGGGCGGTCAGGCTGACATGCACGAAGACGTTCGCCGCGAGCAGCAACAGCAGCCCGAACAGGAAGAACAAGGAGGCCCACCACAGGGTGAGCCGCCAGCGGATGCTCAGGTTCTTCATGCGGCCAGCCGGTAGCCCTGGCCGACCGCGGTGGCGATCGGCTGGGGGTCCCCGAGCTTGCGACGCAGCGTCATGACCGTGACCCGGACCACGTTGGTGGTCGGATCGAGGTGCTCGTCCCAGACCCGGTCGAGCAGCTCCTCGGCCGACACCACCCGGCCGCCGGCGGCCAGCAGCACCTCGAGCACGCCGAACTCCTTGTTGGTCAGCGCCAGGTCGCGACCCGCCCGCGTCGCGACGCGTCGGGCGGGATCGAGCTCGATGTCGCCGACCACGAGTACGGGGGGCACGGGCGGCTGTGACCGTCGTGACAGCGCCTGGACGCGTGCGACCAGCTCGGCGAAGGCGAACGGCTTGGGCAGGTAGTCGTCGGCACCGATGCGGAGGCCCTCGACCCGCTCGACGACCGTGCCGGCGGCGGTGAGCATCAGCACCCCGGCCCGGCGGCCCTCCCTGCGCAGACGCCGGCAGACCTCGTCACCGGACCGGCCGGGCAGGTTGCGATCGAGCACGATGATGTCGTAGTCGTGGACCAGGGCCTTCGTCAGGCCGTCGTCGCCGTCCGCCTCGGTGTCGACCGCGACACCGAGCTTGCGAAATCCCTTCGCGAGCACCGCGGCCAGCCGCACGTCGTCCTCGACGATCAGCAGGCGCATGACGGCTCCGCCGGTGGGTCGGCGCGGGATCGGCCACCAAGGTAGGGCGTCGGGCATAAGGCCGGCATAAGGGCTTTACACGAACCTCACACCCACCGCGATAGCGTGCCGCGGGAAATGGACGACCCGCCCGGTGTCCCGCACGCCGGGTGGACGGCTGTCGGGGAGGCATCGATCCATCATGGCACCGTTTCGGCGTCGGACGGTCGTGCTCAACATCGCGCTGGTGGCGGTCGTTGTCGTCGCGCTGGCGGCCGGCGCGGCGGCGGTCGTCGGAGGCGGACCCGACGAGCCCGAGCCGACGACCGCGACGGTCGAGCGCGGCACGGTGATCGGCACGGTCGCCGCCTCCGGAGAGGTCGTCTCGCCGGGTGAGGCGACGGTGCACTTCTCGGCGGCTGGCACCGTCGTCGAGGTGGCGGTGGACGTCGGCGAGCACGTCTCGGCCGGTCAGGTCATCGCCCGGCTCGACGACACACCGCTGTCCGAGCAGCTCGAGGTCGCCCAGGCGAACGTGACCGCGGCGGAGGCCATGCGGGCGCAGCTGAAGGCCGGCCGTACGCCTGAGCAGCGGCGGCTGCTCGAGCTCCAGCGCCGCGACGCCGCGCTCCAGGTGTCCCAAGCCGAGGAGGCGGTCGCCGACGCGGCGGCGTTGCGCGACGCCGCCCTCGACGAGCTCGACGCACAGCTCGACGCCACAGCCGGCACGCGTGACCGAACCGAGTCGCTCGAGGCGCACGCGGTGCGGCAGGCGGAGGATCAGGTCGAGCAGGCGGAGCACGCGCTCGAGCTCGCCGAGGACCAGCACGACGCGGCGCTCGAGGTGCTGGACCAGCAGGTCGACGCCGCCAGCGACCAGCGCGACCGCGCCGAGGAGCTCCGAGGCCTGTTCCCGGACGACTGCGCCGGTGATGCCGACTGCCTCCAGGCCGAGCACCGGGTCGATGAGGCCCGGGCCGCCAGACGTGCTGCGCGCCGTGCCCGCGACCAGGGCGAGGCCCGCGAGGCGCAGACGCTGGCCCAGGCGGACAACCAGCTCGCCCAGGCCAGGCGGACGCTCGAGCTCGCCGAGGAGCAGCACGACGCACGGCTCGAGGAGCTCGACGACCAGATCGACGCCGCCGAGCGTGCCCGCGACCAGGGCGAGCTTCGCGAGGCGCAGGCCCTGACCCAGGCCGAGAGCCAGCTCGCCCGGGCCAGGCTCGGGCTCGAGCTCGCGAAGGCGCAGGTCGCCGCCGACACGGCCCCACCGGGCGAGGGCGACGTCGCGCAGGCCGACGCCCAGCTCACGCAGGCGCTCACCCAGCTCGCCCAGGTCGAGCGCGACCTCGACAACGCCGTGCTGCGCGCCCCGAGCGACGGTCTCGTCGCCGCGGTCAACGTGCAGGTCGGCGACCTCGTCGCCGGTGCCGGCGCGGCGGGTGAGCCGGCGATCGTGCTCACGGGGACCGACGACCGTGAGGCCACCGCGTTGTTCTCGGAGGCCGACACGACCCGGCTCGAGGTCGGCCAGCCGGCGGTCGTGACCTTCGACGCCCGCCCGGACGTGTCGCTCAACGGTCGGGTGCGGCGCATCGACGTCGCCCCGACGGTGACGGGGAACCTGATCCAGTACGGCGCGTACGTGGCCGTGGAGGGTCTGCCGGACAACGTCCGGCTCGGCCAGACCACCACGATCGAGGTCGTCGTCGGGCAGGCCGACGACGTGCTGTACGTGCCCTCGACCGCGATCACCACCGTCGGCGCCCGCACGACCGTGACCGTGTTCGACGGCGAGACGCAGGAGGCACGCGACGTCGAGGTCGGCATCCAGGGCGACCAGCACACCCAGATCGTCACGGGCGTGGACGAGGGTGAGGCGGTGGTCCTGCCCACCCGCGGGGCAGGAGGCTTCCCCGACTTCGGCCCGGGGACGCAGGAGCCGTCCACCGAGCCGGCCTCACCCGCCGACGGTGGGGGCTGACCGTGGCCGGGCGCGAGGTCATCGTCGTCGAGGCCGTCCGCAAGATCTACGGCGAGGGGCCCAGCGCGGTACGCGCACTCGACGGCGTCGACCTGACCATCCAGGCAGGCGAGTACGTCGCGATCATGGGCGCCTCCGGATCCGGGAAGTCGACGCTGATGCACGTGCTCGGCTGTCTCGACACGCCCACCTCCGGCCGCTACCTCCTCGACGGGATGGACGTCAGCGGCCTCGACGACCGGCAGCAGTCGGTCGTGCGCAACCGCAAGATCGGGTTCGTGTTCCAGTCGTTCAACCTCGTGTCGCGGACGAGCGCGCTCGCCAACGTCGAGATGCCGCTCGTCTACGCCGGCGTCGGCCGCGCCGCCCGCCGGGAGCGCGCGAAGGCGGCCCTGCGTCTGGTCGGGCTCGCCGACCGCGCCGACCACACGCCGAACGAGCTGTCGGGCGGCCAGCAGCAGCGTGTCGCGATCGCGCGTGCGCTGGTCACCAGCCCCACGCTCGTGCTCGCCGACGAGCCGACCGGCAACCTCGACAGCAACGCCACGGCCGACATCCTCGCGATCCTCGACAGGTTCCATGACCAGGGCCGCACGATCGTGCTGATCACCCACGAGACCGACGTCGCGGCGCACGCCAACCGCGTCGTGCAGCTCCTCGACGGGAAGGTGGAGCACGACACCGGCCCAGGCGGGCAAGGCGCCGTGACCTCGACCGCGGAGGGCTCGCACCAATGATGCTCCGCGAGGTGGTCCGGTTCGCGCTGCGCGGGCTCATCGCCAACCGGATGCGCTCGCTGCTGACGATGCTCGGCATGTTCATCGGCGTCGCCGCGGTCGTGCTGCTCATGGCGATCGGCAACGGCGCCGGCCAGGCGATCGAGCGCGTGATCGGCTCGTTCGGCGCCAACACCGTGACCGTCTTCGTCGATCCCGGCGCGCGCCCGGGTGACGACCGGCAGATCCGCCAGCGCGAGCTGACCATGGCCGACGCCCGGGCGCTCGAGGACTCGGACGGCGCGCCGGCGATCCTGCATGCGGCCCCGCTGATCCAGATGCTCCAGACCGAGGCGGTGCACGGCGACGCGAGCACCAGGATCGGGACCTTCGCCGGCGCCACCCCCGCCTACCTTCAGATCGCCGAGTTCGAGGTGGTCGCGGGGGCGCCGCTGAGCGAGGCGGACCTCGACAACGCCCGCCAGGTCGTCCTGCTGGGTGGGACGGTCGCCCGCGAGCTGTTCGGCGACGCCGACCCGATCGGCGAGAGGATCAAGATCGAAGGCGCACCCTTCACCGTGCAGGGCCTGATCGTCGAGCGTGGCGCGATCCTCGGCCAGGACGTCGACGACATCGCCTTCGCACCGATCTCAGCGGTTCAGCAGAGCTTGACCGGGTACGGACCACTGGACGCGATCGTGGTCCAGGCGACCGGGCCCGACCAGGTCGATGCCGCGGAGGCGCAGCTCACCGCGATCCTCGACGCGCGGCACGGGGTCACCGACGCGGCCGAGCGCGGCTACCAGATCTTCAACCAGGCGACGCTCCTGGACGCGATCGGGACCATCACCGGCCTGGTGACGGCGATGCTCGCCGCCATCGCCGGGATCTCGCTGCTGGTCGGCGGCGTCGGCATCACCAACATCATGCTCATGACCGTGACCGAGCGGACCCGTGAGATCGGCATCCGCAAGGCCATCGGCGCCCCGCGTGGCGCGATCCTGGGGCAGTTCCTGCTCGAGGCGACGCTGCTGTCGTCCCTCGGCGGGCTGCTCGGCGTCATCGCCGGCGTCGCCGCCAGCAACATCAACCTCGGCGGGCTCGAGCCGGTGGTGGTGCCGAGCTCGATCGTGCTCGCTTTCTCGGTGACCTTCGCGATCGGGATCTTCTTCGGCGCCCACCCGGCCAACCGGGCCGCGAAGCTGCGCCCGATCGACGCGCTGCGCTACGAATGATCGGAACCCGCGTCATGCGACCCTTCCGCCGCCGGCACCGCGACACCACTGCCGACCCACACGGCACGGACGACGACGGGGCTGAGCCCGACCTCGAGCGTGACGAGCAGCTGCTCGCCACGCCGCTCGACGACAGCGACCTCGAAGACCGGATCGCCGCAGCGGGCGGGCGCCGGTGGCGCCGATCGACGATCGTGCTCGCCTGTGTCGCCCTCGTGGCCGTCGGGTTTGCCCTCGGTGCGGCGGTCGGCCGCGCCGCCGCGGACATCCAGGTGGCCATCGCCGAGGCGGAGGAGGGCGACGACACGGATGGTGCCGAGGCGGACCAGCGCATCGTCGACCCCCCGCCGGGCGGGCCGGACGACGCAGCGGTGACCGGCACCATCCGTGTCGTCGACGGCGACTCGGTCTACGTCGAGGCGGCGGACGGCACCGTCACCCGTGTCGAGGTCACCGACGCGACCACGGTGACCTCGACGATCGCGATCGAGCGCGACGATCTCCGACCGGGTGCATCCGTCGTCGTCCGGGGCGACGACGGGCCGGACGGGACCGTGACGGCCACCGACATCGACCAGGGCGGCGACTGAACGCTCGTGCGCGTGGGATGGATCGAGCGCCGCCTCGTCGCACCCACCATCTAGGTTGTCGGTTGGTCACAAGGCGGTCGTCAGCGAGGACCGCGGAGGAGCGTGGGCAGATGAGTGGTGTGAGGGTGCTGGTCGGGACGCGCAAGGGCGCGTTCGTGCTGACCTCGGACGGCAGCCGGCAGTCGTGGGACGTGAAGGGGCCGCTGTTCGGCGGGTGGGAGATCTACCACGTCAACGGGTCCCCGGCCGACCCCGACCGGCTGTACGCGTCGCAGTCGAACGGCTGGTTCGGGCAGGTCCTGCAACGCTCCGACGACGGGGGCACGACCTGGGAGGCGGTCGGCAACGACTTCTCCTACGAGGGCGAGCCGGGGACGCACCTGTTCTACGACGGCTCGTCGATGCCGTGGAAGTTCACCCGCGTGTGGCACCTCGCCCCGTCCGGCGACGACCCCGACACGGTGTACGCCGGCGTGGAGGACGCCGCCCTGTTCCGCTCGACCGACGGTGGCCAGTCGTGGTCGGAGGTGGCGGGCCTGCGGGGCCACGACTCGGGCCCGTCCTGGGCGCCCGGCGCCGGCGGCCTGTGCCTGCACACGATCCTGGCGCACCCCGATGACCCGGCGCGCATGCTGGTCGCCATCTCCGCGGCCGGCGTGTTCGCCACCGACGACGCCGGTGCGAGCTGGCAGCCGGCCAACAAGGGACTGCGCTCGGACTTCATGCCCGAGCCCGAGGCCGAGGTCGGCCACTGCGTCCACAAGCTCGCATCGCACCCGTCCCGGCCCGACGTGGTGTTCATGCAGAAGCACTGGGACGTGATGCGCAGCGACGACGGCGGCCGGTCGTGGCGCGAGATCAGCGGCAACCTGCCGACCGACTTCGGCTTCGCGGTCGGGGTGCACCCGAACGAGCCGGACACGGTCTACGTCGTGCCGATCACCAGCGACGAGCTGCACTACCCGCCCGACGGGCGCCTGCGCGTCTACCGCAGCCGCACGGGCGGGGACGAGTGGGAGCCGCTCACCGACGGGCTGCCCCAGGCCGACTGCTACGTCAACGTGCTGCGCGACGCGATGGCGTTCGACACGATCGACCCGTGCGGCGTGTATGTCGGGACGACCGGCGGGCAGGTGTACGCCTCGCCCGACGGCGGCGACCACTGGGCCCCGATCGTGCGTGACCTGCCGGCCGTGCTGTCGGTCGAGGTCCAGACCCTGCCATGACCACGCCCGAACCCGCCGTCGGCGCCGGCGCCATCCCGATCCGGGTCGTGATGCCCCACCAGCTGCGCGACCTCGCCCGCGTGGCCGGCGAGGTGGTCGTCGAGGTGGCCACGCCGCCCACCGTGGCCGCGACCCTCGACGAGCTCGAGGCCGCCTACCCGACCCTGGTGGGCACGATCCGCGAGCGTGACACCGGCCGGCGCCGGGCCATGATCCGCATCTACGCCGCCGGCGAGGACTACTCGGACACCCCCACCGAGACGCTGCCTGCCTCGGTCGTCGAGGGCCGCGAGCCGCTCCGCCTCGTCGGCGCGATCGCCGGCGGCTGA
>CAZSQF010000042.1:0-4063 GCA_964608935.1 uncultured Actinomycetota bacterium
CGCCGGACCGACCCACGCGAACAGCAGGTAGGGCGCCGCCGCCGCGACCGCGTAGCCGACTGCCGCGTCGATGCCGACGAGTGCGCCGAGCTCGGCCGGCGCGAACAGCACCCAGGCACCGAGCCCCGAGGCGGCGAACGACAGCCCCAACGCGACGGGTCCCTGGGTGCGGTTCGCCGTGGTGAGGTCGGCGTCACCGCGGGCGCGGCGGGCGGCGGCCAGGCCCAAGGCGGCGAAGACCACCAGCGTCACGGCGAGGACGACGAGAGCAATCGAGGTGGGCACGGACGCGCTCCCTCCGCCGGTATGAACCGGATCAGGTTCGCGGGGTCCGCGCCCTCCTGGCGCGATCTCAGCCCGAGGCGCTCGCGTCGCGAGCCGGGCGGGCTCCCCCGGCGTCTTGGCACGGGCACCCTACCGAGCCGCCGGCCGAGGGGTGTAACGACGGGTCGCGGGCGGTCCAATACCCTCCGCCACTCCGGGGCCCGTAGCTCAGCCCGGCAGAGCACCTGCCTTGCATGCAGGGGGTCAGGGGTTCAAGTCCCCTCGGGTCCACCACGCCGCCCGGCGCGTCACCGGGGCCTTGGCAGGCCCTGCGACCGGAGCTCGGCGATCTCGAGCATCCGCGCGACGTCGCGCGGCGACACGATCCCGACGACCCGGCCGCCGTCGACGACGAGTGCCCGCCCGTCGCCACCACCGCGCAGGTCGGTCAACAGCTCCACCAGCGGCTGTGTCGGGGTCGCCACCGGCACGTCGTCCGCGGCCGCCGCGACGTCAGCGACGGTGACGTCGGCGCGGCGTTCGACCGGGACGTCCTTCAGGCGGTTGAGGGTGACGAGCCCGTACGGCCGCCCATACGGGTCGATCACCGGGAACGCCGAGAACCGGTTGCGCCAGATGTAGTCGTCGAGCAGCTGCGCGACCGTGAGGGTCGGCGGCACCGACACCGGGTCGATGGTCATCACGTCGCCGACGCGGACGCCGGCGAGGGCGTCCTGGACCCGGGCGTGCTGCTCCTCGGCGTTGGCCGCGGTCGCCACGAACCACCCGATCAGCACGAACCACAGCCCGCCGAGGTCGCCGAAGATCGCCCGCGCGAGCCCCACGCCGACGAGAAGGAACCCGAACACCCGCCCGGCGCGAGCAGCCGACACCGCCGCGCGGAAGCGGTCACCCCGCCACCGCCACAGCACCGCCCGCAGGATCCGGCCCCCGTCCAGCGGCGACGCCGGCACGAGGTTGAACACGGCCAGGACCACGTTGATCAGCGCGAGCCAACCGAGCACGCCGATCGGCAGCCCGCTGACGCCCGCCACCGACACCGCGACGGCCAGCGCACCGAACACCAGACCGAGGACGAAGCTGACCAGCGGCCCGACGCCGGCGATCCGCAGATCGGTCCCCGGGTCCCGCGCCTCACCGAGCAGCTTGGCCACCCCTCCGAACAGCCACAGGATGACGCCCTCGCACCGGATGCCGTTGCGCTCGGCGACCACGGCGTGCGCCAGCTCGTGCGCGAGCAACGACAGGAAGAACAACACCGCGGCGCCGAGACCCGCCAGGCCGTACACGACCGGCTGCCGTCCGGGATACAGCTCGGAGAACGTGGCCGTGGTCCCGCCCAGGATGAGCAGGAAGATCACGATCACGGTCCAGTTGACGCCCACCCGGATACCCGCGACCCGGCCCAGGCGCAACGTCTCGTTCATGGTCGTCTCCCGGCGCCAGCCTACGACGTGTCCGCGTCCCTGGGCAGGTGCGCCACCGCTGTGCGGAGCTGCGCCACCGCAGCCTCGTCCGCCGGCGCCAGCGGTGGCACGCACCGGCGGTTGTCGAGCTCGCCCTCGATCTCCAGCAGCGCCTTGATGGCCACGGCCAGCGGGCCCGGGACCGCGTCCAGGGCGGCGGACACCGCGGCCAGGTGCGCCTGGGGCGAGCGGCCCGCATTTGGCCGCCCGTCGTCCATCGCCGCGTGCAGCGCCACGATCTCGGCGGGACGCACGTTGGCCACCGCCGTGATCGAGCCGGCGGCGCCGGCCTCGAGGGCATCGAACACCCCGGCCCCGTTGCCCTGGAACAGCCCGAACGCGGCCTGCTCGGTGGCGGCCGTGAACTCCCGAAAGCGCGCGAGGTCCCCCGACGAGTCCTTCATCCCGACCACCCGGTCGTGGGCCGCGAGCTCGGCCACGGCCGCGACCGTGAGCGACGAGCCCGTCAGCTGGGGGATGTGATAGGCGACGAGCGGGATCGGCGAGCGGTCGGCGACGGCGTGGAAGGTCGCGACCTGTTCGGCCGGGGACAGCGAGAAGTAGAAGGGGGCGAGGCACAGCACCGCGGCCGCGCCGGCGTCCGCGGCGCGTTCGACGTCGCGGTGCACGTCGTCAAGCGTCAGCCCGCACACGCACGCGACCACCGGCCGGTCGCCGGCAGCCTCGACGGCCGCGCGGACCAGCCGGGCACGGTCGTCGGCGGCCACCGACGGACCTTCGCCCGTCGACCCTCCGATCACGATGCCCCGCATGCCGTGGTCGAGCGCCCGGTGCAGATGCCGCTCGAAGGCCCGCATGTCGATGCGGTGCCCGTCGTCGAGCGGGGTGATCAGCGCCGGCAGCGGGCCGGCGAGCGGAGATGGGCGGGCCATGCGCGCTCCTCGCAGTCGTCAGTGGACGATGGCGGTGGTGCCGCCGCGTCGGCGATCGCCGGCGCGGTCGCCGGACGGCGACGCGGCGTGCGCACCACCGAAGTAGAGGTCGGTGACGCGCCATTCGTTGACCGGACGGTGGGCTCGCACGAGGTCGACCGCGGCCGGATCGAAGCCCGGCTCGACCTGGACGGTCGAGCCGTCCCAGTGGATCCGCGGTGCATCCACAGCGTCCTGGAGGGACATGCCGTCGACGAGGTTGACGATGACCTGCGTCAGCGCGCTGCGGATCCGCTCGCTGCCGCCACTGCCGAGCGCGACGGCATCCGCATCGGGACGGGACACCACGGTCGGCGCCATCATCGACCCCACCCGCCGGCCCGGCGCTTCCGCGTGGAAGCCGGCGGGGTGCAGGTCGGCCTCACCCATGACGTTGTTCGCCATCACCCCGGTGTCCCCGAGGAACACCCCGCTGCAGCTGCCGTTCGAGGTCGTCATGGCGGCGAGGTTGCCGTCCGCGTCGCACACGCTGATGTGCGTGGTGCCCTTGCGGCTCGACGGGCCCGCGCCGACGTGGCGGCGTGTCACCTCGTCGAGCGCGTCGACGAGGGCCACCAGTCGCGCGCCACTGCCTGGCCGAGCCAGATCGCCCTTGCGCTCCAGGAGCTCGAGCGCGTGGCCCACGAGCGCGCCGCCGAACGACGGTGCGGGGTTGGTCGCGATGTGCGCATCGCGGTAGACCACCCGCAGCGGATCTCGTTCGACCACCTCGTACGCGCGCAGGTCGGCGGCGGTCAGCAGACCGTTCTGGCGACGCATCTGGGCTTCGATCCGCTCGGCCAGGTCGGGAGCTGCGAAGCCGTCGACCCGTCCGGTCGCGACGTCCGCCAGGAAGGCGGCGAGGGGCTGGTTGACGACCAGCTCGTCGGCGGCGACGACCCCGTCGTTGCGGCCGTAGCGATCACGACCCTCGGGGCCGAGGGTGAAGATCGGCTCGAGCAGCCGCACGACGGCGACCTGGTCGGCGCCGAGGGCGACACCGCGCTCGGCCAGCCGCTGGGCCGGTGCGACGACCGCAGCGAGGTCGAGGCGGCCGAGACGGCGATGGACGTGGAGGTAGCCGGCGAGGCAGCCCGGGACGGCGATCGATCCGGCGCCGACGTTGAAGACCTGCTCCGCGGCCCCGAACCGCAGCGTCACCGGGGTGAAGTCGGGCTCGAGCACCCCGGGCGGGAGGCCGCGGCCGGGCGTGTCCACGAAGAAGTCGAACAGGATCTCGTCGCCGTCGGCCGTGTGCGCGAGGAGGAACCCGCCACCGGCCAGGCTCGTCAGGCCCGGCTCCGCCGACGCCGCGGCGAACCCGGCCGCCACAACGGCGTCGTAGGCGTTGCCACCGGCCCGCAGGACGTCGGCGGCCGC
>CAZSQF010000042.1:4163-15232 GCA_964608935.1 uncultured Actinomycetota bacterium
GCCGGCGATCCTGGCCAGCAACCACGTCGGCTACCTCGACTTCTCGTTCGTCGCGCTCGCACCGCCGCGTCCTCGCCGTCCGGTCCGCTTCCTGGCCCGTCACGAGTTCTTCGAACGCCGCTTCGTCGGATGGGCGCTGCGCCGGCTGGGCCAGATCCCGGTCGACGTGCACGGCGATCCTGTCGCCGCGATGCAGGCCGCCACGCGCGCCCTGGAGGACGGGGAGGTCGTCGGGCTGCATCCGGAGGGCATGATCAGCCCGTCGTTCGTCCCCCGCCGCGCCCGTAGCGGGGCGGTCCGTCTGGCGTTGGACTCCGGCGCACCGCTCGTCCCGGTCGCGGTGTGGGGCAGCCAACGGCTGCTCACCAAGCACCGGCCGGCCCGGTTGACCCGGGGGGTGGACGTGCTGGTGCGCTACGGCGAGCCCTACCACCCCGAGCCGGGTGCTCCCGCGGCGCTGCGCACCAAAGAGCTGATGGAGCGCATCACGGCCCTGCTCGAGCTCAGCTGGCAGGACTACCCGGTGCGTCCGTCTCCGCCGGACGACTGGTGGCTGCCGGCCCATCTCGGTGGCTCGGCACCGACGCCGGAGCAGGCGGAGGAGCGTCTGCGCCGGCAGACGGAACAGCGGCGGGCTCGCCGCGCGGCCGAGGAGTGACCTCGGGAAGCATCCAGGCCCGTCCGAACGGGAGCGAGCGCGACGGCGTTCCCCACGGCCCCCGCTTCTGGCCGAGCAGCTGGATCACGCCGAGCCCGCCGAGCTCGAAGTTCAGGGCGGACACGGCCATGTACAGGCGCCAGATCCGGACGTCCGCCTCGCTGGCCGCCGCGAGGGCGAGGTCCTGGTTGGCCTCCAGCCTGGCCACCCATTCGCGCAGCGTCAGCGCGTAGTGGGGCCGCAGCTGCTCGAGATCGACGACCTCGAACCCGGCACGCTCCATCTCACGGGTCATGTGCCACGCCGGAACGAGCGCACCGTCGGGGAAGACGTACGAGCCGATGAAGTCGCGTGTCCCACCCCGGCGGACGGTGTCGGCGCGGTTGCCGGTCGTGATGCCGTGGTTGAGGAACCTCCCGTCGTCGCGCAGGAGCCGCTGCACCGCCGAGAAGTACTCGGGCAGGTGGTCGGGACCGACGTGCTCGACCATGCCGATCGAGGCGACCACGTCGAAGGTCTCGTCGATCTCGCGGTAGTCCTGGCGGCGGACCTCGACCCGGTCCCCGAACCCGGCGGCCGCGATCCGTTCGCGCGCCACCCCCGCCTGGGTCTCGGACAGCGTGACGCCGATGCCCCCGGCGCCGTAGCGCTCGGCGGCGTACAGCAGCAGAGATCCCCACCCACAGCCGATGTCGAGCAGTCGCGTATCCGACGTGACCCCGAGCTTGCGGCACACCAGGTCGAGCTTGCGTTCCTGCGCCGTCTCGAGCGACTCGCCGGTCGTGGCGAAGTACGCGCACGAGTACACCAGCCGCTCGTCGAGGAACGCGCGGTAGAAGTCGTGCGGGAGGTCGTAGTGGAACGCGATCGCGTCGCGGTCCCGCTCGAGACTGTGCTGCCGGCCACGCAGCTCGGCGCGCCGGTTCATCGAGCCACGGGGCGGGCGCGGCAGGCGCAGCAGCAACCTCGCCAGTGTCAGCCGGTCACCGAGCGACAGGTCGATCTTGCCCACGTGCCGCATCGACTCGAGGGCACCGAACAGGTCGCCTTCGACGTCGACGTGGCCGAGCACGTAGGCCTCGCCGGCGGCGAGATCGGACGGCGGCAGCAGCATCGATCGAAGCGACCACGGATGGCGCAGCACCACCCGGTTGGGGGCGTCCTCCGGGCCGAGCACGGAGCCGTCCCACAGCCGCAGTGGCAGGTCGACACCACTGCGTGCCGTCAGTGCGCGATGGACCTCGGCGACGATCGACGCCGCCCTCGCTGATGCGTCTCCAGTCATGCTCTCACCGCCTTCGACTGCCCCGGACGGAGGTGTGCATGGTCGCTACGAACGCTGCGGCTCGCATCTCTCAAACGTTGCCGCGACCATAGCCGAGGCCGGGCGACGGCCACCCGACACCGACGGGAGTCGAGCATGTTCGAGGACCGGGGCCGTGCAGCGATCCTCGGGACCGCGGTCGGTGACGCCGTGGGCGCCCCCTTCGAGGGACGCCGCGCCGTCACCCGGGACGAGGTCGCCGCCTGGCTCGCGGCCGACCGGACGCTGACCTGGACCGACGACACCCACATGGCGCTGGAGCTCGCCGCCGCGCTGGCCGAGGACCCGGGCCACGTCGATGCCGGGCGGCTGGGGGACCGCTTCGCCGCGGCGTTCCGACGCGAGCCGTGGCGCGGGTACGGCGCCGGCCCGCCGCAGATCTTCGCGATGGCCGAGCGCGGCACCCCCTACGTCGACGCCGCCGCGTCGATGTTCGGAGGGACGGGCTCGTTCGGTAACGGCGGGGCCATGCGCGCCGCGCCGGCGGGGGTGGCCGCGGTCGGCTCACTGGACCGGGCGGCGGCGCTGGCGACCGCGCAGGCGCAGGTGACCCACGCCCACCCGGAGGGCGTGGACGGCGCCGTCGTGGTCGCCACGGGTGTGGCCGCGCTGATGGCCGCACCGGCCGGGGCCCCGCCGGACGCCGCGCTGCGGGCCACGTTGCCCTACCTCACCACCCGGGCGGTCACCGACCCGCTGGCCGAGGTGCTCGACGCGCCGGATGCGTCCGCGCGGCTGAGCGTGGCCCGGGCCAACGGCAGCGGGATCGCCGCCCGCGAATCCGTCCCCGCAGCAGTGGCCGCCTTCCTCGCCGCCGTCGACGCGGGGTCGGACCCGGGCGAGGAGGCGCTCACCGTGGCCGTGTGCCTGGGCGGCGACACGGACACCGTGGCGGCGATGGCCGGGGCGCTGGCGGGCGCGCACCTCGGCGCCGCCGCCTTCCCCGCGCGGCTGATCGAGCGGTTGGAGGCACGCCGGCACATCGAGGCGGTGATCGCCGAGCTGCTCGCTGCGGCGTCGGCGGCCGACGCCGGCCCGTAGGGGCGGTCAGGACTCGACGGCCGCACCGGTATCGAGGTGGTGGGACCGTTCGACCGGCTCGCCGACCTCGCCGTGCAGCAGGCACGCGGCCTCGTGCCCGTCATGCGTCTCCTGAAGAGCGGGGTCGATGCGACCACAGGCCTCGAACACCGCGGGACAGCGGGTGCGGAACCGGCACCCCGACGGCGGGTCCATCGGGCTCGGCACGTCGCCCTCGAGCAGGACCCGTTGCCGCTCGCGCTCCCGCGTCGGGTCGGGGACGGGGATGGCCGACAGCAACGCCTTCGTATACGGGTGCTGCGGGTCCCGATACAGCTCGAGGCGCTCGGCGAGCTCGACGATGCGCCCGAGGTACATCACCGCGATCCGATCCGAGACGTGCTGGACGGCGGCGAGATCGTGGGCGATGAACAGGTAGGTCAGGCCGAAGTCGGCCTGGAGCTCGCGCAGCAGGTTCATCACCGACGCCTGGATCGACACGTCAAGGGCGGCGATCGGCTCGTCGCACACGATGAAGTCCGGCTCGACGGCCAGCGCCCGGGCGATCCCGACCCGTTGACGCTGCCCGCCGGAGAACTCGTGGGGGTAGCGGTCGGCCACGTCCGGGTGGAGCCCGACCCGCTCGAGCAGCTCGGCGGCGCGGCGCCGGCGCGCCTTCCGGTCGTCATAGAGGCCGTGGATGTCCATCGCCTCGACGATGGCCTGCCCGACCGTCATCCGCGGGTCGAGCGACGCGTACGGGTCCTGGAAGATCATCGCGATCCGCCGTCGCAGCCCGCGCAGCTCGCGCCGCGGCATGTCGGTCACGTCACGGCCGTCGAAGGTGATGCGACCGAGGGTGGGCTCGACGAGCCGCAGGAGCGCGAGGCCGGTGGTCGACTTGCCGCACCCGGATTCGCCGACGAGCCCGAGGGTCTCGCCGCGGTCGATGGTGAACGAGACGTCGTCGACGGCCTTGACCACCGCGCGCTCGTCGCGACCGATGAGCCCCCGGCGCCCGACGCGGAAGTGGACGGACAGGTTGTCGACCTCGAGCAGCGCCCCGGTCATCTAGGCCACCTCCCCGGCGTCGGGCGGCTCGATCTCGATGCGGGCGGCCGCCGACGCCTCCTCGGCGTCCTCCTCCGGGACGGTGTAGAAGGCCCGGACCCGGTGGCCCGGCGCCACCTCGACCAGCTCGGGGCGCTCGGTCTCGCAGCGTGCGTCGTCGCGGTAGGCGCAGCGCGGGAAGAAGGCGCAGCCCGGCGGCAGCGCCGTCGGCCCCGGTGGCAGCCCGGGGATGGCCGACAGGTCGCGCCGTTCGGTCACCCCGAGCACCGGAAGGGAGGCCAGCAGCCCGACCGTGTAGGGATGGCGCGGACCGGCGAACAGCGTGGCCACCTCCGCCTCCTCGACGACCTCGCCGGCGTACATCACGAGCACACGGTCGGCGATGCCTGCGACGACGCCGAGGTCGTGGGTGATCCAGATCACCGCCATGCCGAGCTCGTCCTGGAGCCGGTTGACGAGCTCGACGATCTGGGCCTGGGTCGTGACATCGAGGGCGGTGGTCGCCTCGTCGGCGACCAGCACCGAGGGGTCGCACGACAGCCCGATCGCGACCACGACGCGCTGGCGCATCCCGCCCGAGAACTGGTGGGGGTAGTCGTCGAGACGCTTCTCCGCCGCCGGGATCCCGACCAGCTGGAGCAGCTCGACCGCCCGGTCCCGGGCCTCGGGACCCGACAGGCCGAGGTGGAAGCGCATGCCCTCGGTCAGCTGTCGCCCGATCGTGTGGACCGGGTTGAGCGAGGTCATCGGGTCCTGGAACACGTACCCGATCCGGCTGCCACGCACGTCGAGCAGCTGGCGCTCCGACATCGGGACCAGGTCCTCGCCCTGCAGGCGCACCTCGCCCGACACGCGCCCCGGCGGGATCGGGATGAGCTTGGTCATCGCGAGCGTCGACACCGACTTGCCAGACCCGGACTCGCCGACGATGGCGAGGGTCTCTCCGGGGTGCAGGTCGTAGTCGAGCCCACGCACGACGTGGGCCGTGCCCCGCTTCGTGCCGAAGCGGACGTCGAGGTCGCGCACCGTCAGGACCGGATCCGTCATGGCGTCGTCTCGCTGCCGGCCCCACGGGCCTCGATGACCGAGCGCTGCTTGGGGTCGAGCGCGTCCCGCAGGCCGTCACCGACGACGTTGAACGCCATGACGGTGACGAAGATCGCCAGGCCCGGGAACGCCGACAACCACCACCCCTGGGCCATGAAGCGCTGAGCGTTGGTGAGCATGCGGCCCCATGACGGGTCCGGCGGCTGCACGCCGAGGCCGAGGTAGGACAGCGCGGCCTCCAACAGGATCGCGAACGCGAGCGACAGCGATGTCTGCACGATGACGGGTGCGGCGACGTTCGGGAGGATGTGGCGCAGGATGATGCGCAGGTCGCCGGCACCGAGCGAGCGCACCGCCCGGACGTACAGCTCCTCCCGCACCGACAGGACCGAGCCGCGCACGACCCGCGCGAAGATGGGGGTGAACACGATCCCGATCGCCAGCGACGTGTTGCGCAGCCCGGGCCCGGCGACGGCGACGAGCGCGATCGCAAGCAGCACGGCCGGGAAGGCGAACAGCACGTCCATCGTCCGCATGAGGGTCGCGTCGAGCCAGCGTCCGCGGTAGCCGGCGATCAGCCCGATCAGCGTGCCGAGCACCAGGGACAGCCCCACCGACATCGCCCCGACCTGGAGCGACACCCGTGCGCCGGCGACCACCCGGCTGTAGACGTCACGGCCGAGGTCGTCGGTCCCGAACCAGAAGTCGGCGGAGGGGCCCTCGAAGCGTCGGGCCACGTTGTCCTCGTTGATGCCGTATCGCTGGAGGGTGTCACCGAAGATCGCGACCAGGATCAACAGCCCCAGCACCACGAGTCCGGCGGCCGCGAGCCGGTTGGCCAGGAGCACCGACAGGGTCTCGCGCCACCGGGGACGGTGCTCCTCCTCCGGGCGCTCGAGCTGCGACCCGGCAGCGTCGGAGTCGGCAGCCGGCGGCTGCGGTGACGGGTCGCGGCGCTCGTCGCTCATGTCGGCTCGCTCATCGCACCGAGATCCGCGGATCGAGCTTCGCGTAGACGAGGTCGACAACGAGGTTGATGATCAAGAACGCCGTGGCGATGAGCAGCACCGCGCCCTGGAGCACCGGGTAGTCGCGCCGTTCGACCGCCACGAGGGCCTCGCGCCCGAGCCCGTTCCAGGCGAACACCCACTCGACCACGACGACGCCGCCGAGCAGCGTGCCGAGCTGGAGGCCGGTGATGGTCACGATCGGGTTCCAGGCGTTGCGCAGCACGTGGTGGCGCAGCACGTAGCGCTTCGGCAGCCCCTTCGCCCGCGCGAAACGGACGTGTTCGGCGTTCATCGCCTCGAGCACCGACGAGCGCACGAACCGGGTCAGGATGGCCCCCGTCACCACGCCGGTGGTCAGCGCCGGCAGGATGAGCCGCCGCAGGCCCTCGACCGGGTCCTCGGTCAGGGGCACGTAGCCGCTCGGCGGCAGCAGCCCGAGGGTGGCCGCGAACACGAGGATCAACAGGATCCCGTACCAGAAGTCGGGGATCGACACGCCGATCTGGGCGAACGCGTTGGCGACGTAGTCGGCGATCTTGCCCTGCCGGACCGCCGAGATGATGCCGGCCGGCAGCGCGATCACGATCCCCACGACGATCGAGGCGACGGCGAGCAGTGCGGTGGCCGGCAGACGGGCCAACAGCGTCTCGGTGACCGGTCGTCCGGTGCGGAACGACACCCCGAGGTCGCCGGTCACCGCCCGTGACAACCAGTCGACGTACTGGACCACGAGCGGGCGATCGAGCCCGTGCCGCGCCACGAGCAGGTCGTAGAGCTCCTGGTCGAAGCGGGTGCCGAGCGCCGTGCGGACCGGGTCGCCGGGGACGAGGTGCATGAGGGCGAACACGACGACGGACACGCCGAGCAGCGCGAGCACCGCCTGGGCGATGCGCCGTGCGACGTAGCCCGCCAATGGCTCGCCTCCCGGACCCGGGCGCCGGGTCGTGGTGTCCGCTCGTCAGCGACCTGTGGCCGGGGCGACCCTAGAGGAGCACCGTCGCGGATGTCAGCGAAGATGCTCGTCGACCCCGCGTGCCGACGGCGTCGGTCACGCGTCGGGGAGGGCGGCCACGAGCGCCGCCCTCCCCGCGCGGAACCTCACTGCGCCAGGCTCGTGTCCTTGAACCGGGTCGCCTGGTCCGGCCGGGTGTCGTAGCCCTGCACGGCCGGCGACCACGCCTCGAGGATGTCCGGGTTGTAGAAGTAGATGTACGACGCGAGGTCCACGATCCGTTCCGCGGCCTGGTCGTACAGCTGCTTGCGGGTGTCGTCGTCGAGCTCCACACGCGCGGTGTCCAGCAGGTCGTCGACCTCGTCGTCGGCGAAGCCGTGGAAGTTGAACCCGCCTTCGGAGTGGTGCTGCGCGTAGTAGAAGTCGTCGGGGTCGATGTTGCCGAGCCAGCCGAGCGCGAAGGCGTCGAACTCTCCGTCGCCCTGGTCGGCGAGCCACGTCGAGAAGTCCTCGGTGCGGATCTCGACGTCGATGCCGACGGCACCGAGCTGGCTCGCGATGACCTCGGCCGCGGTGACCGTCTCGGGGAACTCGCCGGTCACCATCAGATCGATCGTGAGACCGTCCACGCCCGCCTCGTCGAGCAGCGCCTCCGCCTGGCCCGGGTCGTGCCCGAACGGCGCGTAGGGGTGGTACCAGAAGCTCGTCTCGGGGATGGCGGTCTCGTTCGGCGTCGCCGCGTCGAACTTGGCCGCCTCGGTGATCACCTCGATGTCGAGGGCGAACGCGATGGCACGGCGCACCCGCTCGTCGTCGAAGGGCTCGCGCTGGTTGTTCAGCGCCATGTACCAGTAGTCGTTGCCGGCGACCTGCCCGACGACCACGTCGTCGCTGTCGTGCAGGGCGGGCAGTTGCTCGGGCGGGACCGAATCGATCCAGTCGACCTCCCCGGTCTCGAGGTTGGTCAGCTTGACGCCCTCGTCGGGGATGACACGGAAGTCGATCCCGTCGAGCGCCACTTGGCCACCCCAGTAGTCGTCGGCACGCTCGAGCACGACCGAGTCACCGGGCGTGAACGACACGAACTGGAACGGGCCGGTCCCGACGGGGTCGTCGGCGAGCGTCCCCGCCTCGATGGCCGCTGCCGGGGCGATCGCCATGCCCTTGAAGGCACCGAGCTGCTCGAGCAGGTTCGGAGCGACGCGGTTGAGCACGAGCTCGACCGTGGACTCGTCGGGTGCGTTGTACTCATCGATCGGGTCCAGCCGCCAGGCGTTCTCGCCCTCCTCGGCGATCCGCTCGAGCGAGGCGACCACGTCCGCGGAGGTCAGCTCGGACCCGTCGTGGAACAGCACACCTTCGCGCAGCGTGAACGTCCAGGTCATGAGGTCGTCGGAGACCTCCCAGTCCTCGGCGAGCGCCGGCTCCATGGTGAGGTCGTCACCCGGCTGCACGAGCGTGTCGTAGACGTTCTCGAGCACGGTGAATGCGAACGACGACGTCGTGGTGTGCGGATCGAGCTGGTCGGGGTCACCGCCGATCGCCGCGACCAGCGTGCCGCCCTCGGCGGGTGGTGCCGCGTCGGCGTCGGGGTCGTCCACGTCGTCGACCGGGTCGTCCACGCCGTTCATGTCGACCGGTTCGCCGTTGCAGGCAGCGGCGATCATGGACAGCACAGCCAGTGCCGTCAGTAGCCTCCGTCGGAGCCGCATGGTGTTCCTTCCTCGAGACTGCGGTCTTCGGCGTTCGCGGGCGACCCTACTACCGGGCTCGTCGGCGATGGTGGCCGAACGGGAAGAAATTGTCGCGCCGTCCCCGCTCGGGGCCGTGCCTGTGGACAACCCTGTGGGCATGTGGATGAGTCACAGGCATGTTCTTCCACAGGTGTGCTCAGGTGTGTGGGCCCCGCTCACACGTCGTAGAGCTCGAACCCCGACCCGCCGCGCCGATAGGCGACCTGGGCGATCGCGTGCATCCGCTCGTCGTCGTGATCCTCGATGCGGTCGAGCTGGCGCTCGACCCGTCGTCGCGCGCGCGTCGTGAAGGTCTCGGCGATGAACGCCTCGGTCCCGACCGCGTCGGCCCCCCGATCGTCCATCAGGGCGGTCACCCGCGACAGCGTCGCGACCTGGGCGAACACGTCCATGACCGCATGGGCGAGCCGCTTCTGGTGGTGCTGCCGGTCGCGGATGTCGCGACCGTGCTCGCGCAGCAGCAGCTCGGACACGTGGCGAAGCCGCACGACCTGGTCGCTGACGGCATCCGCGAGCGGCTTCAGGTCCGGGTGGACACGCTCGAGCCGCGGCGGCGCGACACGGCGCTTGACGCGCGACAGCACGTAGTCGAGCACGAGCCCGCCCGAACGGACCGGGGACAACAGGTCGAGATCGGACAGGCCCTCGAGCTCGTCGCCGAGCACCTTCAGCCCCGACAGCGCGACGAAGGCGCGCAGCACGTCGTTGGCGCCCTCGAAGATCGGGAAGATCCGGATGTCGCGCAGGATCTTCGCGTAGGGCTGGTCGTTCAGGTACGCCTGGCCGCCGGCGAGCTGGAAGGCACGGTTCGCCGCGTACCACAGGAACTCGGTCGCGGCGACCTTGACCATGGCCGATTCGAGGCTGAGGTCCTCGACCCCGGCGTCGTGCATCCCGGTCGTGAGATAGCTCATCGCCTCCAGGCCGTAGAGATAGGACGCCATCCAGGCGATCTTCTCCTCGACGAGCTCGAACTCGGCGAGTGGCCGACCGAACTGCTCGCGCTCGTGCACGTGCTCGATCGCGAGGTCGAGCAGCAGCTTGACGGCTCCGACCGACCCGGTCCCGAGCGACATGCGTCCGTTGTTGAGGACGTTCATCGCGATCCGGAACCCGTCGCCCGGGTCGCCGAGCACGTTCTCGGGCGGCACCCGTACGTTGTTGAAGGTGAGGTGGCGCAGGTCGTTGCCCCGCAGCCCCATCGTGTCGTAGCGGAACGGCGCCTCGAACCCCTCGAGGTCGGGGGTCAGGATGAGGGCGACGTGCCCGCGTTCCTCGGACCGGGCGAAGGTGACGACCACGTCACGGTTGCCGTTGCCGATGAAGCGCTTCTCACCGTTGAGCCGCCACGCCCCGTCGGCCTCCGGCTCGGCCCGGGTCTGCAGGTCGTAGGCATCGGAGCCACTGGTGGGCTCGGTCAGCGCGAACCCGGCGAGCTTGCGACCGGCGGCACAGTCGGGCAGGAAGCGTTGCTTCTGCTCGTCCGATCCGAACAGGTGGATGCCCTTGTAGCCGATCGACTGGTGGACGCCGGTGACGACGGCGAGGGTCGCATCGACCCGACCGAACTCCTCGGACACCCGGCAGTACCCGGTCTGGGACAGGCCCTGCCCCCCGTACTCCCGGGGCACGTAGAGCCCGAGCAGCCCCGCCTCGCCGAGCGCCGCCACGACGTCGTCGCCGATCCACCCCCGTGCTTCGACCCTGGCCGGATCGTAGCGCTGCTCGCTGATCGACCTCAGACTGGCGATGAGGCCATCGACCTGGCGCCGCTCGGCTCGGTCGAGCTTCGGGAACGGGGTGACGAGGTCCTCGTGGAGCTCGCCGAGGAACAGCGCCTTGCTGAACGAGGGCGTCGAGGCACCATCGTCCCCGTCGCCGGCGTCCCGGCCGACGGAGCGCTGGGCGACGGGGTCGGGCACCGCGGGTGGTCGCCGACGCTACAGCGAGCGCGGCTCCTCCCACAGGGCCTCGTCGAGCTCCTGATCGCGCTTGCGCTTGAGCATCACGGCCACGCCGGCACCGAGTGCGACGAGCAGGGCGAACACACCCTTCTTGCCGCCCTTCTTCTCCTCCGCCTGGAGGTCATCGATGCGGTCGGAGGCCTTCGACTGGAGGTCCTTGCCCTTCTTCTCGGCCTTCTTGCGCAGGCCGTCGGCCTTCTTCTCCAGCTTGCGTACCTTCTTCGCGACGCGGGTCTTTGGCATCCGGTCGCCTCCCTTCTGCTCTCGGG
>CAZSQF010000043.1:0-15054 GCA_964608935.1 uncultured Actinomycetota bacterium
CAGGAGTCGCTCCAGGACGAGATCGACGACTTTTCCTTCTACGACCAGCTGGCTCGGACGACGGGCAGCTCGGCGGAGCGCGAGGTGCTGGATTCGCTCACCTCCGAGGAGGTCAAACAGGCGCTGGCCGACCTCCCTGAGTCGTTTCGCCTCGCGGTCTATCTCGCCGACGTCGAGGGCTTCGCCTACAAGGAGATCGCCGAGATCATGGACACGCCGGTGGGCACGGTGATGTCGCGGCTCCACCGGGGAAGGAAAGCGCTGCAGATGGCGTTGTCGGATCACGCGAGAGCCCGCGGACTCGTCCGCGACACCCGGGAGGTTGAGCCGTGAGCAGCAACGACAACCCAGCCTGTGGTGACGAGTGCCAGGAGGCGCTCACGGAGCTCCAGCGCTATCTCGACGGTGAGCTGCCGGAATCCCAGTTCGAACGGATCCAGCAGCACCTGTCGGATTGCTATCCGTGCACGGACCGGGCCTCGTTCGAGGAGCAGTTGCGCGTCATCGTTCGACGCGGGTGCGTCGAGAACGCTCCGCCCACGCTGGTCGACAGCATCCGCGACCGCCTGAACGCGGGGGATCTGTCCGCTGGCGGTTGGACATCCCGTTAGGCTGCGCCACCCCGTCCTGCCGCGACTGCTGACCGAGGTCGTCGATGTCTGACCGTCCGGTGCTGGTAACCGGCGCCGCCGGCTTCATCGGCTCCAATCTGGTGCTTCGTCTGCTCGAGGACGGCCGCCGCGTCGTCGGCGTCGATGATCTGTCCAACGGGTCGATCACGAATCTGGTCGAGGCGCGCGATCGTCATGCCGGACGCTTCCAGTTCGACCGGCTCGACATCCGCCAGGGTGGGTTGACGGCGCTCGTCCAACGGTTGCGCCCCGAGCTGATCTTCCACCTCGCTGCCCAGGTCGACGTCCGCCGGAGCGTCGAAGATCCGATTCACGATGCCAGCGTGAACGTCCTCGGCACCATCTCGGCGCTGGAGGCGGCTCGCCAGGGCGACGTGCGCAAGGTCGTCTACGCCAGCTCGATCGGCTCGTACGGCGAGCCCGATGAGGACGCACTGCCCGTCGATGAGATGTTCGACGCGGCGGCGCTGTCGCCGTACGGCGCCAGCAAACGGGTCGCGCTCGACTACCTGCGCACCTACGAGCAGCTGCACGGTCTCGAGTGGACGGCCCTGACGGCCGCCAACGTGTACGGGCCCTGCCAGACCACGAGTGGCGAGGGCGGGGTGGTGGCCACCTTCGCCTCCCGCATGCTGGCCGGGCAGCCCTGCACGATCTTCGGCGACGGCGAACAGACCCGGGACTTCGTGTTCGTCGACGACGTCGTGCACGCGTTCGTCCTTGCGGCCGAGCGGGGCAGCGGTCAGCGGTTCACGATCGGCACCGGCGAGCGCACCTCGATCAACCAGTTGTTCCGCGCGCTGGCTGCCGCAACCACGTACACGCACGACCCGGTTTACGCGCCGCCGCGACCCGGCGAGATCCGTCACAGCAGCGTCGACAGCCGCGCCGCAGGACGCGAACTCGGTTGGAAGCCGTGGACCACGCTCGAGGAGGGGCTGGCGGCGACCCTCGCCTGGGTCGCGCGGCAGCGAGCGTGACCCTGCTGAGCCGGATGCCGTGCCGCTAACGTTGCCTTGGTCACAGGAGGTCGGGGTTGTCCTATTCGCGGGAGGTCGGCGAGCGCCTGCGTCAGATCCGGATCGATCGGGGGCTATCGCTCCAGGATGTCGAGCGGACCTCACAAGGGCTCTGGAAGGCGGCCGTGGTCGGATCCTACGAACGCGGTGACCGCAACATCAGTGCCACGCGTCTGCTCGAGCTGGCCGAGTTCTACGGCGTGTCGCCTGCCGAGGTCCTGCCGGGGGACTCGCCGGCGCGGTACGGCAACGCGAATATCGGCGTCGTGCTCGACCTCGAGCGACTCGGCGGCCTCGACGAGCGGTGGCAGCCACTGCGCCGCTACTGCGAGTCGATCCAGTTGCAGCGCAAGGACTTCAACCGACGCGTGCTGTCGATTCGTGCCGATGATCTCCGAGCACTCGCGGTGATGCATGAGGTCACCGCCGACGAACTCGTGGGAGCCTTACGTGAGGCGGGAGTGCTCCTGCGCGAGTGGTGAACTCGTAGCGACATCGAGAACGCTCAGCCGCGTTCCTCGATGATCGTACGGTTCAAAGCGTCGAGGACGGCCCGAGCGACGGCCTCTGGCTCCGCGTCCCGCACGACCGCCGAGCCGCTGAGTGTGAGTTCGGAGTTTCCCGTGCGGAAGTGAAGCAGGGCAACCGCTATCCGGCGGCCGAGAACAGTGGTGACATCCACCCCCTCGAGATCCACGAGGCTGCTCTCGCCGAGCAGCGGACGGACAGCCTTGAGCGTGGCGTGCGCGATCGCCCGGTTGCGCCCAGAGCCCGACGACGATCTCTCGGCGTCCCCCCGGAGTTCGCTGTCGCCGTCGCGCAGCACCACCTCCACCGAAACCCTGACGCCGCCCTGGGTAACGGCGACACGATCGATCATGACGCGGTTTGCGTTGGGGAGGCCGTCGCGCTCGTCGAGCTGCACGACGCTGATGACGCGGTGATCCGTGGGGATACCGAAGCGAGCCATCAGCACCGTCTGTACATCACGCACTGCCTGCTTCGGATGCTTGTCCAGGGTGGTCAGAACGTGCAGCTCGTCCACTTGTCGGTCGAAGCCGGCGACAAGGCGTGCACCGACGACGCCGGGGACGGAACGAACGGTGCGCTCGACCTCGGCTTTGACGCGAGGGTCGTGCAGGTCGATGTGACGCGGTTGGGGATTGAGGTCGACCTCGGCCGTGAGGTCTGTACCGAGCTCGGTGCCGGTCTCCACGTCGGGCCTCCCCATCGCTTCCGCTGCGTGGGGGCGAGCCTAACGCTCGAGGGCGGCCGGTCGAAGGAGTCCATACCATTGGTGCCCATCGGCCGTTCGGACGCGTTATAGTCCGTGCAGGCAGGCCGTTCGTGTCTCGCGCCGTGTGGTGGGTGTGGGTAGAGGTGAAGTCCGAGCCCTCGGTTGCCGATGTTTCTCTAGACGGGAGCAGCCGGCTCCCGTAGAGTGATCGCTCGGACACGTAGAGCGTTGTGCCGATGCGGCCGGTCATGAGGCGCGGCCGAGCCAGTGACAACTACAGAGCGAGCGGTGTGCGGGGGAGGTCGAACCGACCGACGCGGGGTGGGAACACCCATCTCTGCGTCCCTGAAGCAAGTTGCACGGCAAGTCGTACCGACGAATGTGCACGACACCCGAGAGGGTCACATCGAGCGGAGCGGATCCAACCGGAGCCCTATTAGCGGCGGTTCTGGTCAGGACCTACCTCGATGGAGGTGCACAAATGCGTCAGAGGATTTTTCTCGCCCTGACGAGCCTCGCTGCGCTGGTTCTTGCAGCCGGCGCCGGCAGTAGCTGGCGCTGAGGCTCCCGGCCTCCCCCGCACACTGCTCGCTCAACCACCGTAGCTGGAGGGGTTCCAGCTTGACACGGGACCAGCGCCGACTCGGCGTGCACATCGCGGGCACCGGTCTGGCCGGTCTCGCTGTGCTCGCCTGGGCGCTACCCCGGGTGGATCCCGTAGCTGCCGTGGTGGCAATCCTCGCCGTGGCGGCGGCGGAATACTTCGCGACCCACTTTCGTGAGGGCGTCGACGTCTCGCTGAGCAACGTCATTGTGCTGGTGGCGCTGCTACTTGGTGGCCCCGAGTTGGCCGTAGTTGCTGCTGTCGGCATCTTTCCGGTCGTTGCTCTCGTGGCCACCGATCGACGGTGGTTGCGGTCGGTCTTCAATGCTGGCCAGTATGCAGTCAGCGCCGCCGCTGCGGGCGTCACCTTCATGGGCTTGAGTCGCCTGATGGGTGGCGACTTCCCGGATGGTCCCTCGCTCATTGCGATCGCTGTTGCCTCGGTTGTGTTTGCGGTCGTCAACAACGCCCTGGTCAGCCTGGCCGTGGCATTGGCGAGCTCGGAGCGCTTCCTGAGCGCATTCGTGTCCGTTCGTCTGGCTCTCCTGCTCCAGGCGCCCTATGTCGGAATCACTGTGTTGGTGGCCGTCATTGTCCAGGCGGCGTCGGCCTGGGCTCTGCTGTTCATGGCGGTCCCGACGCTCATCGCCCGCTACGGATTGCTGGCCTTCCAGCGCCTCGACGAGGCCTATGACCGCCTGGTCCGCAGCTTCGTCAAGGCGATCGAGATCAAGGATCTCTACACCCGCGGTCACTCCGAGCGGGTTGCCGAGCTGTCGGTGCTCGTCGCCGAGGAGCTCGGTATCTCCTACGAGGAACGCCGCCTCACCCGCTACGCGGCCCTGCTCCACGACGTGGGCAAGATCGCGGTGCCGGGCTGCATCCTCAACAAGCCGGGACCCCTGACAGACGAGGAGTTCGCCGAGATCAAGAAGCACCCCACCACCGGTGCGGCGATCCTCCACGACATCGACTTCCTGTCCCCGGCGATCAACATCGTGCGGTTCCACCACGAGCGGCTCGACGGCCGCGGCTATCCGCATGGTGTCTCGGAGGAGCAGCTGTCGGACATCGTCCGCATCGTGACCACGGTCGATGCCTTCGACGCGATGACCTCTACCCGGTCCTACCGCAAGGCGCTGTCGGTGGACGAGGCGGTCGCCGAGCTGCGGCGCTGCGCCGGTCGACAGTTCGATCCCCGTATGGTGGAGGCGCTGGCGATCGTCGCCGACCGGGTCGAGTGGAAGCCCACCGTCGAGTTCGCCAGCGAGGCGAAGCTCGACGGACACGACATCCCGGTTGTTGGGACCGCACAGGAACGGATCGAAGCCACCACCAGCCGCGCTGTGTGGGTCCGCCGATGACGCCCCGGTCGCGCTCGGTCGTGAGGGTCGTCGCCGGGGCTCTTGGTCTCGCTCTCGGGCTGTCGTGGTGGTGGTCGGACTTCGGTACCGGCCAGACCGTTTCCGTCGTCGAACTCGGGTTGTTCGTGCTCGCGGCGGCGGTCACGGAAATGCTGCCGATGCGCCAGCCCGGAGGCCGGGTCGTCCCGACCTCGGTGGCGGTGATCGGAGCCGCGGCCATCATCGGCCTACCACCGGTCGTGGTGGCGCTGATCGCCGCGGCCGGGTGGTTCCTGGCGTGGATCGTGTCGCGCTCCGACGTGCTCGACCTGCGAACCTTCGTGCTGCGTGCCGTCGGCGGATGGTCACTGGCGGGACTCGCCGTGCTTGGCGCGGCCCTTGTTCCCTTGAGGTGGACGGGGGACGTCGAGACCGAGCTCATCGCGGCCGAGCTGCACGTCGGCGCCGCTGCTTTCGTGGCCGTCGCGCTGGTGCTCGGCATGCCGGCGCTCGAAGCGGTGGCGGGCGCCGAGGGACGCTGGCGGTTCGTGTTGCGGCGGATCGCCGAGTCCGTGCACGCGACCTGGCTGGTCGGCATCGCGGTGGCCTCTACGGCGGTCCTCGGCGCGCTCGTGCACCCGGTGCTGGAGCACTGGACGCTGCCGACGATGCTGGTCCCGCTGTTCGCGGCCCGGATCGGCCTCGACCGTTTCACCGCCGCGTCCAGGGCGTACGACCAGACCATCCGCGCCATGTCGCGGCTTCCGGAGCAGCTCGGCACGGTCGCGGCCGACCACGGGGTACGGGTCGGCGAGCTGGCTCGCGACGTGGGGCTCGAATTCGGTCTCGACGCCGGACGCCTCGCCGATCTCGAGCGCGCCGCCTACCTCCACGAGCTGGGGCGCATCCAGCTCGAGCCCGACGCGTCTGTGACGCGTGAGGAGTTCGCGACGGCCGGCGCCGCCGTCATCTACGAGACCGCGCAGCTGGATCGGGTCGCCCGGATCGTCGAAGCCCACGGCGCGCCCGCAGCACGCCGTGACGACGAGGTCGGGCTGCTCGCCCGGATCGTCGCCGCCTGCTGCGAGGTCGATCGCTACGCGCCTGACCTGGCCATCAGCGGTCAGCGCGACGAGGTGGTGGTGCGACTCGTCCGCGAGGTCGGCGACCTCGACGTCGTCAGCGCCCTCACGCGGGTGCTCGACCGACGTGCCGGGCGACGCTGAGCTCAGGGCCCGTCCTGGTCGTTTGCCCGGTCGCTCGTTGAGTCGTCCGTGTTGAGCCGGCGGCGTTCTGCCGGGCGTCGATAGCTCATCAGTGCGTGGGTGACCGGGATCAGCCCGGCGGCCAGCACCACGTCGCCCACCGAGATGATCGAGCGGAGCATCGGCAGCGGCCAGATGTCCCCCAGCCACGGCAGGATCGTGTCCTCGGTCATCAGCGTGTGCTTGCCGGGCGGGACCTCCTCGCCCTCGACCCCCAAGGCGTGCATCGCCGCGGGATCGACGGGCATCGCCCCGTTGGCACCGATGACGAGCGCGTTGAGCGCGAGCCCGAGCCCTACCAGCACCATCCCGGGGAGGTGCCAGTTCGCAATGCCCCAGGCGAGCACGAGCAGTTGGCTCAGCAGGATCAGGAGATACCCGCCGGCCCCGGCGTCGGGGATGAAGCCGCGTGCCGCGGCGACGTTCAAGAGCAGCTGGAGAGCGAGGCCGGCGAACAGCAGCCACGACCACCGCAACGGCGCGTCGGCGATGCGCCGCAGCCGGCCACCCCGCGCGTAGGACATCACGATGGCGAGCACCAGCACGAGCAGGGTGAACGGCACCGGGCCCTCGTCACGTCGGTCAGATGCCGGCAGCGTACGCGTGGATCCGTCCGGAACCGCACATGGCCGGGGCCGATAGGCTCGACGCCGTGAGCCGCAAACCACCCCCCCGAGAGACCCCGCGCGGGCGTCGCGCCGGGGGATCGCGTCACGGCCAGTCGCGCGGTGGCGTGGACGAGACGGTCGCGCAGCTGTCGGGGCCGCTGCAACGGGTGCTCAAGCGGCTGCCCGAGACCCAGCGTCGCGTGCTCGAGCTGCGGATGGGCCTCGCCGACGGTCATCCGCACGACCTGGCGGACACCGCGCGAGAGCTCGGGCTGTCGATGAGCGAGGCACGCGACATCGAGCGACGGGCCTTCGAACACATCCGCGAGGTCGTTCCGCTGGAGCAGCTCCAGCGCTTCCTGGGCCGGTAGGAGCCACCCCGTGTCCTCGCTGCAGGAGCTCGTCGAGGAGCGAGGGGGCCTCTACGACGCCGCGGTGGACACGCTCCAGTCGATCGTGTCCGACTGGCAGATCCTCGCCGACCTGTCGTTCTCGGACCTGCTCATGTTCTGCCGCGACCCGGACACGGGTGAGCTCACGGTCGTCGCCCAGATGCGCCCGTACACCGCCCAGACCATCTACGTCGAGGACCTGGTCGGCACCGCCTACGGCCACGACGAGCGACCGGCCGTGACCCGCGCCTTCCTCGAGGGCCACATCGTCCGGGACGGCGATCCCGACTGGTCGACGGGTGTCCCGGTCCGGGAGGAGGCCATTCCCGTCCCCTTCGAGGGCGAGATCATCGCCGTGGTCACCCGCGAGGCGAACCTGTCGATGGTGCGGGCCCCTTCGCAGCTCGAGCTGACCTACCTCCAGGCCGCCGACGAGCTGTCCCTGATGCTGTCCGAGGGCGCCTTCCCGTTCCCGGGGGAGGACCCGGAGCGCGAGCTTGCGCCCCGGGTCGGGGACGGGCTCGTTCGCATCGACCCTGCCGGGCTCGTGATCTATGCCACCCCGAACGCGGTCAGCGCGTTCCGACGGCTCGGCGTGGCGGACAACATCGTCGGGCGCAACATCGCCGACTTCGACCTCGACGACCAGGCCGTCCTCGAGGCGCTCGCCGATGGCGAGCCGTTGGAGTCCGAGGTAGAGGCCCGCGGCGCCGTCGTGCTCCGGCGGATGCTGCCGCTGACGCGGGAGCACCACGTGCTGGGCGGGCTGATGCTGGTTCGCGAGGTGACCGAGCTTCGTCGCCACGAGCGACTGCTGCTCTACAAGGACGCGACGATCCGCGAGATCCACCACCGCGTGAAGAACAACCTCCAGACCGTCGCCTCGCTGCTGCGGTTGCAGTCGCGGCGCCTGGGGTCCGACGAGGCCCGCCAGGCCCTGGGCGAGTCGGTCCGGCGCATCTCGTCGATCGCGCTCGTGCACGAAACCCTGTCGCAGGACTCCCGGCAGCGGGTGTCGTTCGACAAGGTCGGGCAGCGGCTGGTGGACATGCTGGCCATCGGCCTCACCGATCCGGAGCATCCGGTGCGCATGCACCTGGTCGGCGGCGCCGGCGAGCTGCCGGCGGAGGTGGCGACCCCGCTCGCCCTCGTGCTGAGCGAGCTCGTCCAGAACTCGGTCGAGCACGCCTTCCCGGACGGCGGTGGTGAGATCACGATCGACCTGGAACGGCGGCCGGCGAGCCTGCACCTCGAGGTCCGCGACGACGGGATCGGTGTACCCGAGGACTGGACCCTCGAAGGGGATGCCAACCTCGGCCTGCAGATCGCGGCGACGCTGGTGGAGTCCGAGCTCGGCGGCACGCTCGAGGTCAGGCGGGCCACCGACGGGTCGGGGACCACCTGTGAGGCGCTGCTGCCGTTGCCGCGGTAGAGGCGCGGTCGGTGTCAGCTGGCCATGCGGCGGCGACGCTGACGGGCACGCTTGAGGGTTCGACGCTCGTCCTCGGTCAGGCCGCCCCAGACGCCGGCGTCCTGGTTGGTCGCGAGGGCGAATTCGAGGCACTGCTCACGCACGTCGCAGCGTTCGCACACCCGCTTGGCGGCGTCAGCCTGCTCGACGGCAGGGCCGGTCGTCCCGATGGGGAAGAACAGTTCGGGATCCTCGGCGATGCAGGCTGCGGAGCTGCGCCAGTCCATCGGGTCGTACTCCCTTGTGGGAAAGGTCGCGGAGCGTCGCCCCACGACCTCGTCAACAACTGCTCGTGCGGGTGCCACCACGTCCATCCCACACGCTTGTGAACGATTTCTCGAACCTCGCTGGACGGTAACGCGTCTGGGCCGCCTGTCAAGGGTCTTGGCCGGATCCGTGGTTGCAGGAGTACGCACGCGAGCGTTGATCGCACGGCTTCTGCGGCTAACGCTCGTTTCAGGCCAGCACCCGCAGCGCGTCGGGGACGGCGGTGAAGGTGACCTCGGTGTGCTCGCCCGCGTAGTCGCCGTCGACCATCAACGGCAGCGGGTGCGAGGCCGACAGCACGAACGACGACAGATCGTGTCGATAGGTCACGTGCCGGGACCGGACGTGGGAGCCATCGTTGAGGACTCGCAACAGGATCGACAGCAGGGCGGCGGTGCCGATGGCGTCGATGCACACCACGTCGAGCCCGCGGTCGAACGAGGCATCGGGATGGACGCGCAGGGGGCGTGCACCGAGGAAGGTGTAGGGGTCGGCGTTGCCCACGGTCGTGATGGCGAACGGCCCCGCCTGCGAGCCGTCGGGGAGCTGGAGCAGGACCTCGGGCGCCCGTCGCGCCGATCCGGTCGCCCATTCGCGCCCGGTCGACCAGACGAAGGCGAGCTGCCGGAGGGCTCGCTTGACGCTCGCATGCTGCTCGACGTGTCGAACCACGGCCGCGTCGAATCCGAACCCGGCGTTGAAGGCGAAGTAGCGCTCGCCCGCCCGTCCGAGGGTGATCGACCGTGTGCGTCCGGAGCGCAGGTGTTCGAGCAGCACGCTCGTGGCGGCGACGGGGTCCTTGGGGAGCCCGAGCGCACGGGCGAAGACGTTGGCGCCACCGCCGGGGAGGATGCCGAGCGGCACCGGTGTCCCGGCCAGTGCCTGGATCACCTCGTTGGCGGTGCCGTCACCGCCGAGCGCGAACACGGCCTCGACACCCCCGTGGAGGGCCCCGGCCACGAGGTGGAGGGCGTGACCGCGTTGCTTGGTGGGGGCGATCTCGAGCTCGACCGCGGACGACAACGCCGAGGCGATGACGTCGCGGACGCGGTCATCGGTCGTGGTCGCGTTCGGGTTGAACAGGAGCAGGGCGCGCACCGGGCCTCCGCGTCATCGAACGGGGCCCTTGTCGGGCCGCGTTCGGCAGGGTAGTCCCGCCCTCAGCCGTCCTGATCGTCGTCCGGCGCGTCGTCGTCCGCTGCCTCGGTCGCCGGCTCGTCGTTCCCAGCCGGCGGGTCGACCTCGTCGTCGTCCGGGTCTGCGTCCTCGTCCGCGTTCCCCTCGCCGTCGCCCGCCTCAGCCTCCTCCTCCGGTTCGGGGACGGGGTCGGGCCGCGGCGGGGGCTCGGGGCAGGTGTCGGTCGGGGCCAGCACACGCGGAAGCCGGACGGTGCGGCCCGGACACCACGCGGCGGCCACCAGCCCGGTGCGCGGATCGACCTCGACCAGCACCCACTCGTCCTCGGGAAGCTCGAAGGGGACCGGCTCGACGTCGGCGAGCGCCGCCGTCACGACGTCGGCGAAGATCTCCGCCGGGATGCTGCCCCCCGTGACCCGCGGCACACCGTGGATGTGCTCGAGCGGGATCCGGCCCTCGGCCCGTCCGAGCCACACGGCCGTCGACAGCGTCGGGGTGTAGCCCACGAACCAGGCGTCGGTGTGATCGGAGGTCGTCCCGGTCTTGCCGGCGACGTCCCAACCCGGCACCTGTGCCCGGCGCCCCGTTCCGGACGCGACCACCTCCTGCAGCACCCCGGTCGTGACGTATGCGGCCGAGGGTGACAGCACGGTCTGGGGCACACCGTCGGGTCGCCACACGACCTCGCCATCGCCGTTCTCGATGCGGGTGACCACCGTCGTCGGGACGTGTCGGCCAAGGTTCGCGAGGGTTGCGTACGCCGCCGCGAGGTCGAGGGGGGTCACGGCCAGCTCGCCGCCACCGATGGTGATCTGGGGATCGTCGGGGACGGGCGAGCCCACCCCCATGGCGCGGGCGAGCGCCGCGACCCTGGGCACGCCGACCTCGCTGCCCAGCCGGGCGAAGGCCGCGTTGACCGATGCCCGGCTCGCCGCCGCGAGCGTGATGCTCGGATGGCTGCGCCGGTCGTAGTTGCGCACCTCCCACGTGCCCCGCGTGGTCTGGATGTGGCCCTGGCGGCCATCGATGCGGTCGTCTGGGTGCCAGCCGTCGCTGATCGCTGCGGCAAGGACGAACGTCTTGAAGGTCGAGCCCGGCTGGCGTCGAGCCTGCGTGGCAAGGTCGAACTGGAGCTGCTCGTAGGTGCGGTTGCCGACCGCCGCGAGCACCTGACCGGTGGCGGGATCGACCATGGCGATCGCCGCCTCGGGATCGTCGGGGTCGGGCAGGTGTCGTGCCAGCGTCGCACGGGCGAGCTCCTGAAGGTCGGGTCGCACCGTCGTGTGGATCACAAGTCCGCCGCCGTACAGGCGTTCGGCGCGTTCGGCCTCGCTCGCTCCGAACGTCGGGTCGGCCAGCAGCGTCCGGACCACGAGGTTGACGAAGTGGGGCTCGTTGGTCGCGGGTGACGGGGGTCGCGGATGCACGACGATCGGTCGGGCCACGGCGATGTCGCGCTGCTCGGTCGTGATCCGGCCGTCGATGGCCATTCGGCGCAGCACGTCGTCGCGGCGGTGCTTGGCCGCCTCGGGTTCGCGGGTCGGAGCGAGGGCCTCGGGTGCCCGGATGATGGCGGCGAGAAGCGCCGCTTCGGCCACGTCGACGTCGGCGGCGTCCTTGCGGAAGTACGTCCAGGCGGCCGCCTGCACGCCGTGCGCGCCCTCGCCCAGATACACCGTGTTGAGGTACTGCTCGAGGATGTCTGCCTTTGGCGTGGTCCGCTCCAGCTCCCGGGCGAGGAGTGCCTCCTGGAGCTTGGTCTCGGGCGTCCGGGGCGCGTCGGGCAGGTGCAGGTTCTTGATCAGCTGCTGGGTGATCGTCGACCCGCCGTCGCCCTGGGTGATGTCCCCTGCGGCCGCGTTGCTGAGCAGTGCCCGTGCAACCGCCCGCGCGTCCACCCCCCGGTGGTCGAAGAAGCGCCGGTCCTCGGCCGTCAGGACCGCGTCGATGAGGTGACGGGGAATGTCGGTCAGCGATGCGGGTTCGCGGAACTCGTCGCGCAGCACCGCCAGCTGTCGCCCGTCCGCCGCCAGCACGACCGACTGCTGGGGCGGGGTCCGCGGCGTCGTCTGCAGCTCGTGCACCGACGGAAACTCGAGCTCGATGATCCCGCTGCAGCTGGTTGCCAGGATCGCGAGCACGACGACCAGCGCCACCGTCGGCACACCGCTCCCGCGGCGGTGTCGGCTGTGCCCGTCCAACCACGTTCCTTGTGCCGGTCCCTCGGGGTATCGACCGGGGGACGGCCCGGCTGGACCCCGGCTGCGCGTCAGCTGGTCTCGTCAAGGGCACGGTCGAGGTCGGCGAGCAGATCGTCGACGGCTTCGATGCCCACCGACAGGCGCAGCAGGTCGTCGGGGACCTCGAGCTCGGTGCCGGCGACCGATGCATGGGTCATGATGCCGGGGTGCTCGATAAGGCTCTCGACGCCTCCGAGCGACTCGGCGAGGAAGAACAGTCGGGTGCGCTCGGCGACGTGCTTTGCGGCCTCGACCCCTCCGGCGATGCGGGCGGACACCATGCCGCCGAAGTCGCGCATCTGGCGGGACGCGAGCTCGTGACCCGGATGGTCGGCCAGGCCGGGATAGAACACCTCGGTGACCCGCGGATGGCCGTCGAGGAACTCGGCCACACGAGCGGCGTTGGCGCAGTGTCGGTCCATGCGCACGCCGAGCGTCTTCACCCCACGCAGCGTGAGCCAGGCGTCGAACGGGCCCGGGACGGCGCCGACCGCGTTCTGGAGGAACTCGAGGTCGCGAGCCGTCGCCGCATCGGTGCACACCGCGCCGCCGACCACGTCCGAGTGACCGCCGAGATACTTCGTGGTCGAGTGCACGATCAGGTCGGCGCCGAGCTCGCCGGGGCGCTGGAGGTAGGGCGTGGCGAAGGTGTTGTCGGCCACTAGCCACGCGCCGCGGTCGTGCGCCAGCTCGGCGAGCGCCGCCAGGTCGAGCACCTTGAGCAGCGGGTTCGACGGCGTCTCGGCCCACACCATGCGGGTCGTGTCCCGGCACGCCGCAGCCACCGCGTCGAGGTCGGACAGCTCCACCGGGGTGACCTCGATCCCGAACCGCCGGTGCACGTGGGCGATCTGGCGCCACGTGCCCCCGTAGACGTCGTTGGCCATGACGACGTGGTCGCCCGGGGCGAGCAGGCGGAACACCGCGTCCTCGGCCGCGAGGCCCGACGCGAAGCACACGGCGGCGTCGGTGTCCTCGAGCGAGGCGAGGCACTCCTGCAACGCGGTGCGGGTCGGGTTGCCGGTGCGGGCGTAGTCGTAGCCGAGCGGCTCGCCGACGTGCGGTTGCGCGAAGGTCGAGGTCTGGAAGATGGGGACCACGACCGCGCCGGTGGTCGGCTCGGGGTCCTGTCCGACGTGGATGGCACGGGTTTCGAACTCCACGGCTTCCCCTAGTCGGCGGCGAGCCGGTCACGGCTCGCGAGATAGGTGAGCAGGTCGGCGCGGGTCAGCACCCCGATGGCGCGGCCCGCGTCCAGCACGACCACGGCGGGGTTGCCGGCGGCCAGCTGGGCCAGGACTTGGTCGACGGCGTCGTCGTCGGCCACGACCGGCAACGGCGGTTGCAGGACCTCCATGATCGGCTTGGTCATGACCTCCGCCTCGCGCAGGGCGGCGTCGAGCAGGGCGTTCTCCCGGACCGACCCCAGGATGTCCTCGGGGGTCGCGTCGTCGTGGACCTCGTCGCGGAACACCGGCATCTGCGACACCCCGTATTGCTTGAGCAGGGCGATCGCCTGGGCGACCGTCTCGCCGGGGTGCAGGTGCACGAGCGAGGGCAGGTCGTCCCCCTTGGCGGCCAGCGCATCACCCGCCGTGCCGGCGCCGGACGTGTGCTCGACGAAGCCGTGCTCGGCCAGCCACGTGTCGTCGTAGAGCTTCGACAGATACCCCCGTCCCGAGTCGGGCACCAGGACCACGATCGTGGCGTCCTCGGGTTGGTCCTTGGCGTACTCGAGCGCGGCCCACAGCGCGGTGCCACCCGATCCGCCGACGAGCAGGCCCTCCTCCCGCGAGCAGCGCCGTGCCGTGATGAAGGAGTCGCGGTCGGACACCCGGTACCAGACGTCGACGACGTCGGGATCGAACGTCGGCGGCCAGAAGTCCTCCCCGATCCCCTCGACGAGGTAGGGGTGGAGGTCGTCGCCGGAGTACAGCGAGCCCTCCGGGTCCGCTCCCACGATCTGGACGTCGGGTCTGCGCTCCTTCAGGAACCGCCCGACGCCGGTCGCTGTCCCGCCCGTGCCGACCCCGCACACGAACGCGTCGATGAGCCCGTTGGTCTGCCGCCACAGCTCCGGCCCGGTCGACAGCACGTGGGTCTGGGGGTTGGCCTGGTTGAAGTACTGGTTGGGCTTGAACGCGTTCGGCTGGGTCGCCAGCCGGTCCGACACCGAGTAGTAGGACCGCGGGTCCTCGGGCTCGACGGCCGTCGGGCACACGACCACCTCGGCGCCGTACGCCCGCATCAGGGCGATCTTCTCCTGGCTGACCTTGTCCGGGACGACGAACACGCAGCGGTAGCCCTTGAGGGCGGCGGCCATCGCCAACCCGACCCCGGTGTTGCCCGACGTCGGCTCGACGATGGTCCCGCCCGGTCGCAGCGCGCCGGCGGCCTCGGCGGCCTCGATCATCGAGATGCCGATGCGGTCCTTGACCGACCCCCCGGGGTTGAGCAGCTCGAGCTTGGCGATCAGCGTCGGCGGGACGTGGCGCGACAGCCGCTCGAGGGCGACCAGCGGGGTGCCGCCCATCAGCGCGAGGATGTCGGGTGCGATCTCACGCCCGCGGTCGTCGAGATTGCGACGTGGGCCCGCGAGCGGGTCGTGCTCGATGCCGATCGTCCGCGTGTAGATCGACCGATCGGTGACGTCGATGTCAACGGTCATGTGCCCGTCCTTGTCGAGGCCGCCGGGGCCGCTGCGCCCGCCCACGCTATCGCTCTGGAACGCACGACGACCCCGCCGATGCGGGGCCGTCAGCAGGTACCCCCGGTAGGAATCGAACCTACGCTTCTGGCTCCGGAGGCCAGTGCTCTATCCACTGAGCTACGGGGGCGT
>CAZSQF010000044.1:0-6435 GCA_964608935.1 uncultured Actinomycetota bacterium
GTGCGCTCGAACTGGCCCATGTTCTGCTTGTTGATGCGGAAGTAGGCCTGGAGCGGGATGTCGACCTCGACCCCCTCGGGGATCCAGATGAACGACCCGCCCGACCACACGGCGGTGTTGAGCGCCGCGAACTTGTTGTCGTTGGGCGGGATCACCGTGGCGAAGTGCTCGCGGAACAGGTCCTCGTGCTCCTGGAGCGCGGTGTCGGTGTCGAGGAAGATGACGCCCCGCTCCTCGAGGTCCTCGCGGACCTTGTGGTACAGGACGGTCGATTCGTACTGGGCGGCGACGCCCGCGACCAGTCGCTCGCGCTCGGCCTGCGGGATCCCGAGCTTCTCGTAGGTCTCGAGGATCTCGGGCGGGAGGTCCTCCCAGCTCTGGGCCTGCTGCTCGGACGCCTCCACGTAGTAGAAGATGTCCTCGAAGTTCAGCCCGGACAGGTCGGCGCCCCAGGTCGGGATCGGGCGGCGCCCGTAGGCCTTGAAGGCACGCAACCGCAGGTCGCGCATCCAGGCAGGTTCGCCCTTGCGCTCGCTGATCTGCGCGACGACCTCGCGCGTCAACCCCTTCCCGGAGGTGAACGAGTAGCCGTCGTCGCGGTCGGACCAGCCGAACTTGTACTCGCTCAGGTCCTGGGCGACGCGGGCCTGGTTGGCACGCGCCTCGCTCTCCTCGGGGGGAGCCGTCGGGAGCTCGATCTCGGTCTGGCTCACTTGCACATCTCCTCGTCCACGTCGGCGGACGTCGGGTGCGGTTGTCCTGCTCGTCCGGTGTCGTCTGGTCGGTACTCGGTCGGCTCGGCGCGCTGTCGCGAGGTCACGCAGCACACGCAGGCGTCAGAGCCGTCGGCCAGCGTCTGGCGGCGCGACAGCGCAACGCCCGGGCCCAGCACCCGCGAGAAGGTGGCCGCCTCGTAGGCACACACCTCGGGGTGCTCCTTGGCGACGTTCTCGATGGCGCAATGGGTCTGCACCAGACGGAAACCGTCGCCGTCCTCCTGCACCTTCGCCTCGAAGCCGGCGTCCGACAGCGCGTCGGCCAGCTGCTCGAGCCGGTCGTGCAGGTCCTCCGCGGTGACCACTTCCTGGAGACCGGCGACCTCACGCTCGAGGCGCCAGCGCAGGAACGAGGTCAGCCCCTGACGGCCGTGCTCGTCCGTGAGGAAGTCGAGCATCTCGGAGGCGAGGCGATCGTAGGCGTTCGGCAACAGCCGCCGGGCATCGGGCGTGAGCCGGTACCGGGCCGCCGGGCGACCACGGCCCTGGTTGACGGTCTCGGCCACGACCAGCTGCTCGTCCTCCAGCACCGCCAGGTGCTTGCGCGTCGCCACCTCGGAGATCCCGAGCAGCGACGCCAGCTCGGCCACCGACCGGTGGCCGGCCGTGCGCAGCTCCTCGACGATCGCGGCCCGCTGGTCGCCCAACAGCGACACGAGCGACCGCGCCGCCGGAGCGGCGGTCGCCGTCGTCTGGGGCATGCCGGCCATGTCCGGCCCTCCTGGCGGATCTGTCGGTTTTTCCAACGTTCTGGTTATGAAAGGTACGGCAGGCCCCCGGGCGAGCGCAAGGTGACCGTGCAGACCCGTCCCCCGCACCTGTCATCGACGCAGGACCCGGGCACGGTTACCGTGGGTGTCGCGCTGGCACCCCGGTGTCGATGTGACGAGCCTCCGCTGCGGGCCGATGGGCGTCGCGGATGAGCGGGCAGCACATCAGGGACGGGGCGTGATCGCGTCGCACCGTCCGGGCGACGCCGCGAGCCGGCGCACCGGCCGCCGCCGGGAACAGAGCGCGAGCGGCTCCGCCCGGACGAAAGGACCGGGCGTCGAGCCGACCGGTGGCCGCCCGAGGGTCCCGAGGGGACGCGACGTTCGGCCCGAAGGAGTCGGGTCGGACAGCCAGAACGAAACCGACGCGTCGCTCGGGACCCTCACCTTCGTTCCCCTCGATGGCCACGCCGACCGGCCAGCACGGTCGGATCGCCCCTACTGCTGCTGCTGGGCGAACTGATCGCGTCGCTCGTCCCGATCGCGGCCGTCACCGGACGACGCGCCGAGCCGGCGCAGCGTGACGGACACGTCGAGCTCGTGGTCGGGGCTGCCGACGTACGCCCCGCGGAACGGTGCGACGTCGTCGTAGTCGCGGCCCCGGCCGATCGTCACGTGCCGGGGACCGACGACCTGTCCGTTGGTCGGGTCGAGCGCGTACCAGCCGGCGCCGGGCAGCGCCACCTCGACCCAGGCGTGCGTCTCGACGTGCACCACGTCGGTGTCGGTGTCCGCCCCCGATGCGTCGTCGGCCGTGAACAGGTAGCCCGACACGTAGCGGGCCGGGATCCCCAGACTGCGGTACATGGCGATCGCGAGGTGGGCGAAGTCCTGGCACACCCCGACACCGCGATGGAAGACCTCGTCGACCCCGACGCCGACGTAGGTCTCCCCGGATTCGTATTCGAGGCCCCCCGCTCGTTCGTGGACCGCGAGGATCACGTCGTGGAGCCGGCCACCGGCCCGGTCGTGGACCCGTCGGGCCTCGGTCACGACGGCCTCGCCCCAGTCGACGTGGGCCGAGGGCTGGAGGAACTCGAGGTGGCGGTCGCGGAACGTCGGACGATCGAGCTCCGCGGGGTCGGGATCGGCCGTGAACGGCGCCTGGGGCTCGGTCTCGACGGTGGCTTCGGCGACGACCTCGAGCGTGTCATGGGCGGCACGGATACCGAAGGTGTCCACCCGTGTGCCCCAGTAGTCCACGTACGACGTGACCCGCGACGACGGCGCGGTGGTGACGTGGTAGTGCACGACGTGCTGGCGGGCGTCAGAGGCCGGGCAGGCCCGTAGTTCGTTCTGGGACTCGGTGACCGGTACGCCGTACCGGAACCGCGTCGTGTAGCGGATGTCGAGCCGCACGCGTCACTCCTGATCACGATCACGGGCCGTTCAGGACGTCGCGATCGCCTGCAACGAACCCGGCTGGTGGTAGCGGAAGAATTCCTCGGCAACGGCGTCCGCGACCTCGCCGATGCGTTGCTGGACGTCGTCGAGGAGGTCGTGCAGCCCCTCGTCGAACAGCTCCGCGACATCACGGTACTGCAGCGACGCGGCCGTTCGTCCGAGCAGCCGCACCGCCCGGCTCGGCCGACCGGCGCACAACAGCTCGAGCTGGCGCATCGCTCCGGTCAGGCAGAACACCACCGAGCGGGGCAGGTCCGGCTCGAGCAGCAGGAACTCCACGACGTCGGCAGGATCCATCGACGAGCGGTAGCGCCGACGGTAGGCCTCGAACGCCGAGGCCGACTTCAGCACCGCGATCCACTGGTGGAAGTCGGTGCGGTCGGCCCCTTGCGGCAGCTCCCCTGCCGCCTCTGCCAGACGCCGTGACGGGCCGGCGAGGTCCACGAGCTGGCCATACCGGACGTCGATCAGCCGACAGGTCATCTCGGCCCGTTCGAGCATGCGTCCGAGCGCCATGAACCGCCAGCCCTCGTCGCGCGGCATGGTCTCGCTGGCGACGCCGTAGATCGTCATGCACGCGCGCCGGACCACGCCGAACAGCTCCGAGGGCTGGTCGGCCAGCTCGCGCCGCAGGTCGCGGGAACGCAACGTCAGGTGGAGGTCGTTGACCGACTCCCACAGCTCGGTGGAGATCAGCTCGCGCACCGACCGCGTGTTCTCGCGTGCCCGCTCGATGGCCGAGATGATCGACCCCGGGTTGTCACGGTCGAGCACCAGGAAGTGGACCACGTCGGTCGCCTCGAGCGGGCGCTCGCCGTAGTGCTCGGTCAGGTGCAGGACGTCGAGCAGCTGCCCCCACGCCTGGTCGGCGTCGCCGAGCGGCGACTCGAGCAGGGTGTGATAGGTGACGTCGACCATGCGGGCGGCGTCCTCGGCGCGCTCGACGTATCGGCCGGCCCAGAACAGGTTCTCGCCGAGACGGGCCAGCATCAGGCGTCCTCCCGGGCCAGGCCGACGGGCAGCCCGGCCGTGGACGGATCGCCGGCGCCGTCGAGCACCCACGTGTCCTTCGACCCCCCGCCCTGGGAGGAGTTGACCACGAGCGACCCCTTCCGCAGCGCGACGCGGGTCAGCCCCCCGGGAACCACCTCCACGGTCTCACCCGCGATGGCGAACGGGCGCAGGTCCACGTGTCGGCCCTCCAGGCTGCCGCCCACGAGCGTGGGGTGCCGGGACAGCGACACCGCCTCCTGGGCGATGTAGCCGCGCGGATCGGCCTCGACGCGATCCCGGAAGCGGGCGAGCTCCTCGTCGGAGGCGTGTGGCCCGATCAGCATGCCGTACCCGCCCGAGGCGCCGACCGGCTTGACGACGAGCTCGTCGAGCCGCGACAGCACCGCGGTGCGCTGATCGGGATCCCACAGCAGATAGGTCTCCACGTTGGGCAGGATCGGCTCCTCGCCGAGGAAGTAGCGGATGATGTCCGGCACGAACGCATACACCGCCTTGTCGTCAGCGACGCCGTTGCCGACGGCGTTCGCGATGGTGACGTTGCCGGCCCGGGCGGCCGACAGCAGGCCGGGGACACCCAGGGCCGAGTCGGGGCGGAACACCACCGGGTCGAGGAAGTCGTCGTCGATGCGGCGGTAGATGACGTCGACACGGCGCAGCCCATGGGTCGTGCGCATGTAGACGACGTGCTCATCGACGACGAGGTCGCGCCCCTCGACCAGCTCGATGCCCATCTGTCGTGCCAGGAAGGCGTGTTCGAAGTAGGCGGCGTTGTACACACCCGGGGTCAGCACGACCGCGGTCGGATGCTCGCCGGCGGCCGACGGGGCGACGTCGCGCAGCGCCTGGAGCAGCATGGGGCCGTAGTGGTCGACCGGACGAACCCGCTGCGCGGCGAAGGCGAGCGGCAGCACACGCGTCATCGCGGCCCGGTTCTCGAGCACGTACGAGATCCCCGAGGGGTTGCGCAGGTTGTCCTCGAGCACGCGGTAGGTGCCGTCGCGGTCGCGCACGAGATCCACCCCGGACACGAGGCAGCGCGCCGCGTGCGGCACGGGGATGCCGAAGGCCTCGCGCCGGAACCCTTCGGCGGTGTGGACGAGCCAGCGGGGCACGACCCCCTCGTGGACGCTGGCCTGCTCCCCGACGTAGACGTCCTCGAGGAACCGATTCAGCGCCGTCACCCGCTGGGCGACACCGCGCTCGACGACCTCCCACTCGTCGGCGGGGATGACCCGGGGCACCAGATCCATCGGGAACGTGCGCTCGATGCCGTCGTCGTCCCCGTAGACGGTGAACGTGATGCCCTGGGTGCGGAAGATGCGATCCCGGATCCGCTCGCGCCGGTCGAGATCGCGGGGTGTGAGCCGTCGCAGTCGCTCCACCAGGTGCCGACAGTGCGGTCGCACCGTGCCATCGTCCGCGAAGACCTCGTCGAAGAAGTCTCCGCGGTCGTAGTCACTGAACAGGTCACCCACCCGTCCGACACTACCGCGACGCGCGACCGAGGGCGCGGGCCGCACGTCGGCCACCCGCCGGGCGACCGGGCCAGGTGCTCGGCTCGGCGACACGTGCGGGGTACCGTCCGCCTCGCCGCCGTCGGCACGCCGCGCCAGGCGCAACCGCGACGAGGGTCGGATGGGACGGATCAGGACGGTCGAGCCGTTGGCCGGCGCACATGCCGACGAGGTCGAGTCCGCACGCGCCCACCTCGACGGCCTCCTGATCGCCTCCCGCGCGCTCGCCGCAGCCAGCGGTCACGACCCCGACGTGGTCGCGTGCACCGACGCCGGCTGTCGGCTCGTCACGACGCCAGCGGGGGCCGATCTGTGCACCCTCGCCCACCGGTTGGCCACGCTGCGTGACACGCGACCCGCCAGCGTGCCGAGCCTTGCCACGGCCCTCACCGAGTTCGTCCACGCCCTCACCGACGCCCTCGACGCCGTGCGGGCGTGCCGTCGGACCGCCCATGCCAACGGGGCGTGCTGGTTCACGAACAGCCCCGGCTCGGACGGCTGTGCCGACGTGTTGCGGCTGGCGCATCGGGTCGGCTGAACTGGCGGCACCAGACCGGCCCCGCGATGTCAAGCACCTCGGGCCGATCCCGCCGACTTCGTCCGGTGTGCGTGGCACGTGCGCGACGACCGCGCCGACCACCCTGCGTTGCGTCAAGCCCGGACCAGGTCGTGCCGATACCCCGAAACAGCACAGGGACCGACCGAGGTCGCTGCCGCGGACCGCGGACGACGAGGTCCGGCCGTGCCCGACTGGAGCATGTGACGTTGGAGCTGGATCGCCGTGACGTGGTCGTCCACACCCCGGAGGGTGAAGCCATCGTGGTCGACGTGACCGGGCACCGCGAAGAGGTCGTGCGTCGCCTGCTGTGTCGGGGTGTCTCCTCCATCACGCTTCGGACCCTGCTCCCCGAGTGGGACCCGCTCATCGAGCGGATCGCCGGGACCCCCTCCCGCTGA
>CAZSQF010000044.1:6535-14936 GCA_964608935.1 uncultured Actinomycetota bacterium
GACCCCCTCCCGCTGATCGGTGCGGCACCCGGCGGGAGTCAGCCGAGGTGGTCGCGCAGGAACTCGATCGTGTCGTGCCACGCGCGGGCCGCGGCCTCCGGCCGATGCCGGTCGGGCAGCGAGTCGTTGAAGAACGCATGCCCCGCGTCGTCCTGCACCACGACCGACACCGGGGCGCCCGCCTGTCGCACCCGTTCGGCGAGCTCCTCGATCCGCTCGACGGTGACGACGTCGTCCTGCGAGCCGATCTGCATGAGCACCGGACAGCGGATCTGCGACAGGTCGGGGTCGCCGTACCAGAACACGCTGTAGAACGGGACGGCGACCGCTACCCGGTCGGGAGCGACGTGGGCGGCCACCAGCGCCAACGCCCCGCCCAGGCAGAACCCCACGAGCCCGACCTGCTGCGAGCTCACCGCATCCAGGTCGAGCAGATGGTCGATGGCCCCGGTGAGCTCGGCGGCGGCTTCGGAGACGCCGAGCTCCTGCATCTTGCGGTCGGCCTCGGCCCGGTCGGCCGCCGTCTCCCCGTGGTAGAGGTCGGGGGCGAGCGCCACGTAGCCTTCTTCCGCGAACCGGTCGCACACATCCTCGATGTGCGGGACGAGCCCCCACCGTTCCTGGATCACGATCAGCCCCGGCCCGCGGCCAGCGGGCGGCAGCGCCAGGTAGCCGACACCCGTCCCGTCGCCGGTCGTGAACTCGACCCGCTCCCCCACGCCGCACGCTCCTCACCCGGGCGGCGGCGATCCTAGCGACGGCCTCGCGAGGACCGGTCGTCGCCCGGGACGGGACCGTTCCCGGGACGCGGCCGGCACGCGAGACGCAGCATCGCGTCATCCGGGGTCATTCCCCCGGGGGGCGACGATCCGATCGGCTCGAGCCCGGCCGCCGCAAGGGCCCGTTCGAGCTCGCTCGGCGTCACGACCGCCGCATCGAGCTCGTCGGTCAGCACCTCCCCGTCGGCGAAGCGGTAGGTCAGGGTGGCCCGACGGCGTCCGCGCCACGGATCGAAGTCGCCGGCGTCGATGGTCACCTCGACGGCCCGCCCGCCCGCCAGGGGACGCAGGGATCCGGTCGAGCGCCCGGCCAGCCGGACGAGCCACCACGGCCCGAGCAGGTGCATCGCCACCGTGCCGTCGGGCCGGCAGGCCCTCGCCGCGTTGGTCAGCACGGCCTCACGGGCCCGCGCATCGTCCAGCTCGTTGAGCAGCGAGCTCGCGAGGACGACCAGGCCGGCGGGCTCGATGCCGGGCAGGGACACGGCGTCGGCAGCCACGATCTGCGCGTGGCCAGCGGTGCGGGCACGCAGCCGCGCGAGCATGACCGGGTCGCGCTCGACGGCGACGACGTCGAGCCCGGCGGCCAGGAACGCGGCGGTCAGGCGGCCGGCGCCGGCGCCGAGCTCGATCACCCGCCCGTCCGGTGACGCCGCCGCCTGCTCGAGCCACCAACCGTCGACATCGAGCAGGGGCAGCCGCGAGTACAGCTCGGCCCGCGCGTTCACGGGGACGCCATCGCCCGGGCGAGGCGCCACGCGAGCCCCGTCCGCCGGTCGCTCGGCCGGTCGAAGCGCGCCGCCGCCCGCACCGCGTCCGCCTGACCGACGACGATGAGCGCACGGGCGGCACGGGTGATCGCGGTGTACACGAGGTTGCGCCACAGCATCGACCGGTGCGACAGATCGCACACGAGCACGACCACCGGCCATTCCCCGCCCTGGGACTTGTGGACGGTCACCGCCCATGCCGGCACCAGGTCGCGGGCCTGGTTGCGCCGGTAGGTCGCCTCGCCCCGCGGGAACGCGACCCGCAACGACTTGTCGTGGAGGTCGAGGTCCACGACCCGCCCGATGTCGCCGTTGGCGACGTCGAGGTCGGGGTCGTTGCGGGTCTGCATCACGCGGTCGTCGACGTGGAAGCCGGCGACGCTCGGTCGTCCGTTGGGCGGGTTGAGGGCCTGTTTCAGGGCGAGGTTGAGCGCGTCGACGCCGACCGGACCGCGATAGATGGGCGCGAGGACCTGCACGTCGGCGACGGTGAGCCCGAAGTAGCTCGGGGCGCGCTCGGCCACGGCCTGCACGACCCGGGGAACGATCGCGTCCCGTCGCTTCTCCTCGGCGAGGAACACGTCGCCGTCGACGGGCGCCAGCGTGCCCACGTCGCCTGCCAGCACCTCGCGGGCGAGGCCGACGACCCGGCTGCCGGCCGCCTGGCGGTGGATCTCGGTCAGCGTCGTCGACGGCACCACCTCGGCGCGCAGCACGTCGCGGAGCACGTCACCCGGCCCCACCGAGGGCAGCTGGTCCGGATCGCCGACCAGCAGCAGATGGGCGCCGTCGTCGACGGCCCGGACGAGCCGGCCGGCCAGCCAGGTGTCGCACATCGACACCTCGTCGGCGACGACGAGGTCGTGCGGCAACCGCTCGGATTCGCCGTACCGGAACACGAACCCGCCGTCCTTGACGGGTCTGGCCTCGAGCAGCCGGTGGATGGTCGTCGCCGGGTGGTGCACCAGCTCCTCGAGCCGCTTCGCTGCGCGGCCGGTCGGAGCGCACAGCGCGACCTCGAGCCCGGCCGCCGTGGTGGCGGCGACGACCTCCTCGATCGTCCGCGTCTTGCCGGTGCCGGGACCGCCGGTGAGCACCGACACCGGATGCGCGAACACCACGCGCACGGCGTCCGCCTGGCCGGCCGTCAGATCTTGGGAGGGAGCCACCCCGGCGGCGTGCGGCACGAGCCGCGGCCGGTCGGCGCGAAGCAGCCGGGCCAGCCCCTCCGCGAGATCGTCTTCGGCCTCGAACGCGGCCGGGGTGGACACCACCGACTGCCCGTCGACGTCGTCGACGGCCAACGCCCCCGACGCGACCGCCCCGTCGACGCCGGCGACGGCCAGCACCGCGTCGACGGCGAGCAGCCGGGCGGTCTCGGCGACGCAGGCGTCCCGGCCGAGGTGCTGGTGGCCGTCGCGCCGCCGGGCCGCAGCGACCGCAGCCCGTGCGCCGGCGGCGAGTCGCCGCGGATCCGTGTGCTCGATGCCGAGCTCGGTCGCGAGGGCGTCGGCCTGCGCGAAGCGCACCCGCTCGGCAGCCAGCAGCGCGTACGGGTCCTCGCGGGCGATCTCGACCACGGTCGGCCCGAACCGCGCATGGGCCGAACGAACGGCGTCCATCGGCCACCGCGCCGGCTCGACGAGCCGGACCAGCTCGGCCAAGGCCCGGCCCGCGACCCAGGCCCGGTGCAGCGCGTCGGCGTCGCCGGGACCGAGGCCGGCTTCGGTCACGAGCCGGTCCGATTCGTGCTCGATGACCCGGCCGGCGTCGCTCCCGAACGCCGTCAGCACCCGCTCGCGTGCCCGCTCGGGCACGTCCTCGAACTTCTCCGAGGTGAGGAAGGCCCGCAGGCCGGCCACCGTCGTGGGGGCGACCTGTTCGTAGTAGACGGCCTCGAAGGTGCGGCCGTAGCGGGGGTGATCGGTCCAGCGACCCACCAGCGTGACGACCTGGCCCTCGACCACGTCCGACAGCGGCCCGGCGCACCGGGCACCCTGTCGATCCTCGCCCTCCGGCGCGAGCTCGATGACGCCGAAGCCCGCCTGCGGATCGGCGTAGAAGATGCCGAGCACCTCGCCGGTGAGCTGCTCGTCCGCCGCGAGCAGCGGCACCGTCACCGGCGCACCCGTCAGTCGGCGAGGGCGGCGGTCCGCACCGCGCTTCCGTTGCCGCTCGCGCCCTCGAGCGGCGATTCCTCGGCGTCAGTCGCCTCGTAGACGAGCTCCTCGGCCTGACGCTGGGCGACGAGCCACCCGGTCACGAAGCCGGCGGCGAACCCGCCGGTGACCCACAGCGCGCCCCGGACGCGGCGCCGCCGGCGCGTCGAACGCGCCGCGGGCAGGCTGTCGGCCACCTCACGGCCACGCTCTGCGAGGTGCTCGCCGCGGTCGGCCAGCTCGTCGATGGTGTCCGCGAGCACCCCGAGGACACGAACCACGATCCGCGGAACCAGCAACAGCACGTCGGTGGCGGCCCGCAACAGCGACCAGGCCCTGATCTCGGTGCGGCGAACGACGGGGCGCAGGTCCTCGATCATCTCGGGAGCCCGCTCCCGCACGTCGTCGGCCCGCTCCAGCACCTGGTCGGCGCGGTCACGCAGGCCGGTCGTCAGGTCGGATCGGCGGGTCACGGCGTCCTCCGGGTCGTCGGCATGCTTCGACCGTAGCGGAGGGATGCGACGGCGCGCCCCTGTCGACCGGCCGTTCGGCGCCGCGCGTCATGCCCGGGGGGCGTGGCCGTCCGGGCGCACCAGCGACCACAACAGGTCACTGCGGGCCGCCAGGCGATCCAGCAGCTCGCCCGGAGCGTCGACCAGCGCGGCAGGGACCACCCCGGTGGCAGCACGACCTGCGAGGATCGCCTCGGCCACCGTCACGGCCGACACCGCCGCGAACCCGTAGACGTCCGTCCCGTACGCCCAGGCGCGTCCGACCCCGTCCGTGCCGGCGACCTCGGCCACACATGCCCACCGCATGGCCTTGCGGCGGGACGCGTCGGGGCCGCCGCGACCGCGCTCGAGCACGGCAGCCGCGGCGCGCCGGACGGGCTGCCACCGCGCGGCGTTGCCGGCCAGCTGGAGCAGCTCGGCCTGCCAACCGGGGACGGCGAGGTAGGTCCGCACGGTGCGGATCCCCGGGACGTGTCGGGGCACGGTCAGCACCTCCGCCCCCGGGATCGTCGCGGCATGCGACGGGCCGACCGGTCGGGGGAACCACGCCAGCCGGCGCGTCTCCCCGAGCATCTCTTCCACCCGCTGCCCGTCCTGGAGCGCCAGCCCGGGCCGACCGAGCAGCCCGGCCATGGTGCGCCTCGACCCCGCCGAGGCGGCCGGCACCAGACCCGGGCCCGGGCGCACGGCGTAGGTCACGTGTAGCGCGTCGGGCGCGTCGACCGCACCGGCGGCGAGGTGCGCCAGCAGGTCGCCGACGAGGAAGTCCATCCCGGCCGCCGGGACCGCGGTCACCCCGGCGGCACGGGCCGCGTCGTCCCGGTCCTCGTACGCCCACCGCAGGAACGGCTGCTCGGCGGCGACGTCGATGTAGTGGCAGCCCCGGCGGATGGCGGTGTCGAGGACGGGACGGCCGAGCTGGTCGTAGGGGCCGACGGTCGAGATCACGACCCGCACGTCGGTGAGGGCCGATGTCAGCTGGTCGGGGTCGGTCACGTCGGCGCACCGCACCTCGGTGATCGCATCCCGGCCCGCCGTCGCCGAGCGGGCCCGTGCCTCGTCGCGCCCGACCGCGATGAACGAATGCCCCCGGCGTTCTAGCTCTGCGGCGACCAGGCCCCCGGTGAAGCCGGTCACGCCGAGCAGGGCGATGCCGGACACGGCGGCTCCTTCGCGGTCGGCGCGTGCCCGGAAGGCTACGACGGCTCGACCCGCACCGCGGTGTCACGGCCGGATCGGTGTGGATCGGTCGGCGGGTACGTGACTCGGCTCGCGGCGGGTGCGAGGATGCCGCCCCGCCGTCCCCGACCGCGAGGCCGCCGGTGACGCCACCGCCAGGAGCGCCCATGCCGACCGACGGCTCGGTGCTCGTCCGCGTGCGCGTGTCCGACCGTGGGTGGGCGGGGGCCCTGCCACGGGTCCCGGACGGGCGCGTCCTCACGGTCACGGTGGGCGACCCGGCTCTGCTGCCGGTGCCGGTCGACGATCTCGTCAGCGGCGGCTACCGCCTCGTCGGCGCCGCCTCCCGCGCCGCGCCGGGCGGCCGCCACGTCGACGTGCTGGTCCCGCCCGACCTGCGCGAGGCGCACCCGACGTGGTGGCGAACACTGCTCACGAACGCGGAGCGCGTGTTCGACCTGCGGCTCGGGCCGGTGCAACAGGTCCTCGCTGCCGAGATCGACCTGCACCGCGCCGGCCGTTCCGGCTGAGGCACGGCACGCCCCGGGCGCCGCCGTCTGCGCGTTGACCGCTCGACGAGGGGGTTCATACCCCGATCCGGGTGCCGTCGCTTGCCAGAGTTAGCGGTCTCGCTTACGATTGCAAGCACAGTTGCAACCGCCCCTGAAACCGCGCCGCGTGCGCACGGAGGATCCCCCATGGCGACCACCGCCTCCCCCAGGAAGACGACCACCAAGACCGCCGCCGCGACGGCGCCGAAGAAGACCGCCGCCAAGAAGACGGCCGCGAAGAAGACCACCACCGCGCGGCAGGCCGCGACGGCCCGGGACCGCGTACCGTCGCTGCTGGAGCGCGATCCCAAGGTCGTGCTCGGGGACGCCGGCTACGCCCTCGCCGGGATCACCGCCGACGCGGTCGAGTTCGCCAGGCACCTGCCCGAGCGTCTCGGCGCGGTGCGCGAGGAGGCCCAGAAGGCGGCCGACCAGGCTCCCGAGCGGGTCAAGACCCTGCGTGAGGCCGGACCTGACCGGCTCCGAGGGAGCCTCGACGACCTCCGCGGTCGCCTCGCCAAGGATCTCGAGGCACGGCTGTCCGCCTTCGGGCGCGCCCTCGACGACAAAGCCAGCGAGGGCCGCAAGGTGGCCGAGACCGTCAGGCGCGACGACCGCGTCAAGCGCGTCCTCGATCAGACGGTCAACACCCGCAAGCAGGTCAAGGCGGCCGTGACCTCGGTCCGCAAGACCGCCGACGTCGCGGTCGACGCGACCCGTGGCGAGGGCGACACCGCCTGAACGCGGCCAGCGGTGGGCGTCCGCCCAGGCGGGCGCTCCGGTCCGTGCCGACCCGGCCGGTAGATTCGCCCTCCCCTGACCATCAGGACGGACATCGTGAGCCTGCACGACACGATCGAGAGCGACCTGCGGGAGGCCATGAAGGCGCGTGACAAGGCGCGGACCTCGGCCCTGCGGATGGCCGTCGCGGCGCTGAAGAACCGCGCCGTCGCCGACGGCGTCGGCCCCCAGGGCCGGCTCGACGACGAGGTCGTCCACACGGTGCTCGGGGCCGAGCTGAAGCGGCGCCGCGAAGCGGCGGCGGCCTACCGCGACGCCGGCCGTGAGGAGCAGGCCGCGAGCGAGGAGGCCGAGGCGGCCGTCTACGAGGCCTACCTGCCCGAACAGCTGACCGAAGACGAGATCGTGGCAATCGTCGACGCAGCCATCGCCGAGGTCGGGGCCGAGGGCCCGAAGGACATGGGGCAGGTGATGAAGGCGGCGATGGCCAAGGCGCAGGGCCGCGCCGACGGCGCCCGGGTCTCCGCCGTCGCAAAGCAGCGCCTGACCAGCGCAGGCTGACGGGCACGCGTCGCCGCGACCTCTAGGCTCGGCGGGCATGAACCGTCTACCGAGCAGCATCGATCCCTCGACCGAGTCCTTCCGGGCCAACCGGGAGCACCACCTCGGCCTGTTGGCCGATCTGCGCGAGCAGCTCACGGTGGCGGCGCGGGGCGGGTCGCAGCGGTCGCGGGAACGGCACGTGGAGCGGGGCAAGCTGCTTCCGCGGGAGCGGGTGGAGGCGTTGCTCGACCCGGGCACACCGTTCCTCGAGCTCTCGCCGCTGGCGGCACACGGGCTCTACGACGGTGAGGCGCCCGGTGCCGGCATCATCACCGGTGTGGGTCGGGTGGCCGGCACCGAGGTCGTCGTGGTCGCCAACGACGCGACCGTCAAGGGCGGGACCTACTACCCGATCACGGTCAAGAAGCATCTGCGGGCACAAGAGGTTGCGGCCGACAACCGGCTGCCCTGCGTGTACCTGGTGGATTCGGGTGGGGCGTTCCTACCCCGGCAGGACGAGGTCTTTCCCGACCGGGACCACTTCGGGCGGATCTTCTTCAACCAGGCCCGCCTGTCGGGGGCCGGCTGCCCCCAGATCGCGGTGGTCATGGGCTCGTGCACCGCGGGCGGCGCCTACGTGCCGGCGATGTCCGACGAATCGATCATCGTCGACGGCCAGGGCACGATCTTTCTGGGTGGCCCGCCGCTGGTGAAGGCCGCCACCGGCGAGGTGGTGTCCGCCGAGGAGCTCGGCGGTGGACGGCTGCACGCCGAGACGTCGGGGGTGGTCGACCACCTCGCCGCGGACGACCGGCATGCGCTCGCGCTGGCCCGCGACGCTGTGGCCAACCTCAACCGCCGCAAGCAGGTGCCGCTCGAGGTGGTCGAACCCGAGCCGCCCGCCCACGACCCCGACGAGCTGTACGGGGTGGTGCCGAGCGACGTGCGCCAGCCCTATGACGTCCGTGAGGTCATCGCCCGGATCGTCGACGGCTCGCGGCTGCACGAGTTCAAGCGTGACTACGGGGACACGCTGGTCACCGGGTTCGCGCACGTCCACGGCTACCCGGTGGGGCTCGTGGCCAACAACGGCATCCTGTTCTCCGAGTCGGCTCTCAAGGGGGCGCACTTCGTCCAGCTGTGCAACCAGCGCGGCATCCCGCTGGT
>CAZSQF010000045.1:0-14856 GCA_964608935.1 uncultured Actinomycetota bacterium
AAGGTGGCGCTCCGGGCCGGCAAGGCGACCGAGCAGACCGGCATGAAGGTGGCCGGCGTCATCGAGAACATGGCGCTGTTCACCTGCCCCGACTGCGGCTCGACCCACGAGCTGTTCGGCCACGGCGGCGGTGACGAGCTCGCCGAGGCGCTCGGCACCGAGCTGATCGGACGCATCCCGATCGATCCACGCCTGCGCGAGGGCAGCGATGCCGGCTCACCGCTGGTCGTGTCCCACCCGGACGTGCCGGCGGCGCAGGCGATCCGGGCGATCGCCGAGGACCTCGCGGCGCGCAAGAGCTCGATCGTCGGGCGGTCGCTACCGCTGCAGGTGTCGTAGGCCGTCAGGGCCACCGGCTGCGGGCGGTGCGCCACGCCCGGGCGGCCAGGACACCGACGCCCCACCCGGCCACGAGGTCGGTGAGGTGGTGCACGCCCACGTAGAGGCGGGATGCCGCGATCGCGGCGGTGGCTGCTCCGGCCACGCCGCGCCCGGAGGGCGTCAGCCAGGGACGCAGCGTGGTGGCCATCGCTGCCGCGACCGCCACATGGCCGGATGGCCACGACGACCCGGCCGGGGGTGCCACCAGCCGGGCGGCGGTATCCGCCTCGTAGGGCCGGACCCGGTCCAACGCCGGCTTGGCCGCCTGGGACGCCGACCAGGCCATCAACCCCGACGCGGCCACGTCGACGGCGCGCCGGCGCTGCCCGGTCACCGCCAGCACGCCGGAGACGCCCGTGAGCCCATACAGCGACCCGAGATCGGTCCCGGCGGCGACCACGCGGTCCGCCAGCGGTCCGAGCGGGCGGGACGTGAGCTCGGTCGTGCGATGGTCCAGGCCGTCAGCGACTCCGCTGCGGACGGCGAGGTAGCTGCCGGCGACGGCGGCCACGGCCAGCCACGCCCGAAGGGTCCCCGACCGCGCCCCACGGCCAGCGGGTCGCCCCACTAGGTCGCCTCCAGGTCGACCGGAGGCGGCCGGTCGTCGGCGCGTGGCGCCCGGTCGCGGACCGCCCCGTCCCCGCCCGCGAACGGCCGGCTGACGGCGTCCCGCGTCTCACGCAGCTCGCGGCCGAGGTCGCGAAGGTCGCTGTCGAGCCCGTCCACGGCCGCCGCCCGCTTCAGCTCGTCGACGCTGCGCTGGGTCTCGGCACGCAGCCGCGAGAGCAGGCGCGCGCCGTTGCGGGCGACCTCGGGGAGCCGGCTCGGGCCGAGCACGAGCAGCGCCACCACCGCGATGACGATCAGCTCCTGGATCCCCGGCATCCGGCCCGCTCCCGCAGACGACTGGCCCGACAGGGTATCCGCCGCGGCTCGCGCATCGAGGTGGTCAACGGGGCCGCTCGCCGAGCGTGACCTCCACGTCGGTGTGCTCGCCGTCACGGACGATAGCGATCTCCAGCACGTCGCCCGGCTGCCGCCGGCGGACCTCGGCGACGACCTCGGACATGGTGGCGATCACCTCGCCGTCGATCTCGATGATGATGTCGCCCGCCCGCAGACCGGCGTCGGCCGCGCCGGTGTCGGGCTGCACGGATTCGATGATGGCACCGCGCGTGGTTTCGAGGTCGAACTCCTCCGCGATCTCGGTCGTGACGTCCTGCCCGGTGATGCCGAGCAACGGATGGCTGACGAAGCCCTGCTCGATCAACTGGTCGGCGGACACGATCGCCTGGTCGGCCGGGACCGCGAACCCGACCCCCTGGCTTCCGCCCGTGCGGGTCAGGATCGCGGTGTTGATGCCCACCAGGCGGCCGCGCGCATCGACGAGCGCACCACCCGAGTTGCCCGGGTTGATGGCGGCGTCGGTCTGGATGACCGACGGGATGACCAGCGCCGCACCCGCCTCCTCGTCGACGGTGATCTCGCGGTTGAGGGCCGAGATGATGCCGGCCGTCACGGTGCCCTCAAGCTCGAACGGCGAGCCGATCGCGACGACCGTCTCGCCCACGATCAACGGTTCGTCCTCGGGCCGGAGGTTGATCGCCGGCAGTCCGTCCTGATCGACGCTGACGACGGCGAGGTCGTTGAGCGGGTCGGTGCCCACGATCTCGCCTTCGAGCACCTCGCCGCTCGACAGCCGGACCCGGACCTCCTCGGCGTTCTGGACCACGTGGTTGTTGGTGAGGATGTAGCCGTCGGAGCGATAGATCACGCCCGAGCCGACCGACTGGCCAGGACCCGGACCGAGCATCTCGGTCCCGATCACGTTGATCTGGACCACCGAGGGGGTGACGGCCTGCGCGACGGCCGGGATGACGCCGGTCGAGTCACCGTCGACCTCGATGCTCGGCGCCGAGACCGCACCGTCGGGTGCCGGCTCGGCCGGAGCGGGGGCGTCGAGGCCCGGCTGGAGCACCGCCAGGGTCGCGGCGGCGCCGATGCCGGCGCTGACCAGGGCCACGAGCGCCACCGTCAGGAGCCGCGGCCCCCGACGCGGCCGGTCCGGCGCCTGCACCGTCCCGGTGGTGTCCGGCGGACGCACGGAGCCCGCCGGCGATCCGGGGCCGTCGGAGCCTTCGTCCCAGGCCGACGGCGGCGGCTGCGGAAATCGCGCGATCGGCGTGTCGGGGTCGACGCCCGCGCCGGGCGCGGTGGCCGGCGCCCCGTCGGGGCGGGTCCATTCCTGCCCGGCCTCGGCACTCGAGCCGACGGACACGCCCGCGGTCGTCGCGGGGGTGTCCGCGGCGCGCCACGGGCGACGCCATTCCTCGCGGTCGTAGGTCACGGGGCTCGCCCTTCGGTCAACGTCCCGGGGTCCGGCCGGTTCAGCTGCCCGGCACCAGCCAGCGTCCGAGGCGGCTGAGCCCGCGGCTCAGACGGTCCAGGATGGAGGGTGCGGCGTCCGTCGGCAACCCGGAGATCACGGTCAACAGCTCATCGGTCGGGGCATCGGTCAGGGCAGTGAAGGTCAGGCCGTCGCCGGCCCACACGATCCGTCGTGGTTCGGATCCGGGCCAGCGCCAGACGGCTCCGCCGTCCTGTGTCGTCAAACGCTCGGCGCGGCGCACAGCTTCCATCGACAGGCGGCCCTGCTGTTCGAACAACGACACGGTGTACAGGCCGTCACCGTAGAGCAGGTGGAGGGTGGGTACCGCCGCGTCCTCCACCTCGTAGCGTCCGAGCAGCTGGTAGCCGTTCGGCAGCGAGGCCGGGACCAGAAACCCCCGGTCACGCAGCTCCGCGGCGTCCATGGCCGTGCGCTCGTGGTCCTCGACCTCGCGCCCGTCCGGTTCGGGCATCGTCACCGCCGCGTCGGCGACGTCGAGCCGCGTGAACGCCACGACCCGGACCGGCGACCCGGTGCGATCGAAGGTCTCCCGCCGGACGACGAGCTCGGTGTCCGCGTCCACGTACAGCATCTCTCGCAGCACGCCGGTCGCCCGCTCCCGCAGCACCAGGACCGTCGCCTGGCCGGTGTCGAGCGGTCGCGTCCCGTCGACCTCGACGTCGTACTTGCGCCGCAGCCGATCGCGGTCGAACGGGGTCCGCTCGGTCCCACCGATGCGCAGCAGCGTCCCGGATCGCCGGAGGAAGGCCTCGCTGCCGGCCCGACCGATCTCCCACCCGCCGGAACGGACCAGCCGGAGGCTGCCGTCCATCGTCGTGGTCACCTCGAGCTGGGTCAGCTGCGGCCCGCTCGTGGAGAACGACGCCACCGTCAACGTCCCCGCGTGCGGGTACTCGTTGCTGGCCGTGACCGCTCGCTCGAGCAGGCGGTCGACGTCCTCGGCTGCCACGGGGGCCGGTCCGAGCGAGAGCGTCACGCCGGCCAGTACGCCTGCGGTGAGGGTCCGGACCGGCCTCACCGGACGGGCGTTCCGACCGGAGCCGGCACGGGACCTCCCCCGGTCCGCGCGACGTGGTCGACGAGGAACAGCTCCGCCGGCGGGACGACCCCGTCCTCGTCCCCGACGAGATAGGCCGCACCGACCAGGGCGCTGACCACGACCACGACGGCGCTGGCCCAGCGCAGCCGACGTGAGAGCGTCCGGACCATCCCCGAGCCCGCGCGCACCTCACCCGTGAGCACCGGCGCCTGGAGATCCGGCAGCCGCCGGAGGGCCGCCCGCGTGGCCCGGAGTGCCTCGAGCTCCTGGAGGCACGGCTCGCAGTCCGCGGCATGGCGCGCCACCTCGAGCGCGCGATCGTCGTCGAGCTCGTCATCGAGGAAGGCGGACAAGAGGTCACCGCCGACGTGGCGTTCACCCACGATGCGCCCCGTGGCCCAGGCGGTCCCGGAGCAGCCGGCGACCACGGTGGATGCGCGAGCGGACGGTCCCGACCGGCCAGCCCGTCGCCTGCGAGATCTCCTCGTAGGTCAGCCCCTGGACGTCGCACAGCACGACCGCCATGCGGAACGTCGGTGGGAGGTCGAGCAGGGCGAGCTCGAGCTCGCCGTGCAGCAGCCCGGCGTCGAGCCGGTCGGCGGGGGAGGGGTCGGCGTCGGGTGGCTGGCGCCACTCCTCGTCGGGCAGCGGCTCGAAGCGCAGCCGGCGGCTGCGGCGGACCCGGTCGAGGAACAGGTTCTTGGTGATGCGGTACAGCCAGCCTTCGAACGTGCCAGGGCGGTAGCGGTCGAGGTTGCGGTAGACGCGCACGAACACGTCCTGGGCGAGGTCGCGCGCCTCGTCGTGGTCGCCGGTGAGCCGGTACGCCATCGTGAACACGGTGTCGCCGTACCGCTCCGCGATCTCGTCCCAGGCCGGCGCCGGCTCGCCGTCCCCGGCCTCCGGCCGGATGGCCGTCGGCTCGGGCGCCGCCGGTGGCGACGAGCGCACGGCGTCGGTCGAGTGCAGGGTCACGCTGGACCCGCGATCACGCTCATATCACGCTCATGGGGAACTCGACGCTCGGTGTCGGTACGCGGCGAGGGTCGGTCGACCGTCGGGTCGATGGTAACGGTCCGGGGGGCGGTGCCGTTCCCGGCGCGCGACAACGGGGCTAGCGTGCACCTGGCCCGCACGGCAGGGAGAGTTGTGGACGCACAGGTGCTCGCCGAGGTCCGCCAGCTGACCGCACCCGAGGAGGGGCCGCTCGCCGCGGCCCGACAACGGGCCATGCCCGCCCTGCGCCCACCGAGCCCGGAGGTCGGGACGCTGCTGCGGTGGGCGGCGCGGACGTGTGCGGCCCGCACGGCCGTCGAGGTCGGCAGCGCCGGCGGCGTGTCCGGCCTGTGGATCCTCGCGGGACTGCCGGACCGCGGCGTGCTGACCAGCATCGACCCGGACCCGCACGCCCACGGGTTGTCGACCCAGGCCTTCGAGGAGGCCGAAGCCGGGTCGCGGGTCCGCTCCATCCTCGGCGAGCCAGACACCGTGCTCGCGCGCCTCTCCGACGGCGCCTACGACCTCATGGTCCTCCAGAGCGCGCCGCTCGACGCCGCCGAGCTCGAACACGCCCACCGGCTGCTGCGTGCCGGCGGGATGCTGGTCGTCCGCGGCGTGCTGCGCCCCGGCGAGCACGCGGAGGCGGAGGCGCGCCTGCTCACCTCCCTGGTGGAGGACGAACGGTTCGACGAGATGGTGCTGCCGATCGACGACGGTGTGGTGGTCGCGACGCGCCGCGACGATGCCGAGGACGACGACATCTGAGAGAACCGGTCTCAGAAGAAGCGGACCTTGGCGGCGAACTCGACGGCGGGCGCGAGGATGACCGCGAGGTAGAACATCCCGGTCGAGGCCTGGATCGAGCGCCCTCCTTCCTTGGCGAGCCGGACGTTGAACGCCGCGATCAGCGCGATCAGGGCGAGCACGCCGAGCCCGAGGACGACGGTCATCTCACCGATCCGGAGCACGGGCGAGAACGACCGCGCACACACCTCGAACGCGGCGCCGGCGAGTCCCTCGCACGGGGCAGGGCTGCGCAGGGACAGCAGCACCGAGGCGAGGCCGGCGCCGACGGCGACGACGTTGGCCCACGCGATCCACACCATGTAGCGGTTCGACAGGCGGCGCTCGACGAGATACCAGTGGCCCAGGATCATGCCGACCCACACGGCCCCCATGAGCGTCGCCCCGAGCGCCAGCTCGGCGATGCCCTGGGCCACGCCGCCGGCGCCCCCGAGCTCGGCACGGAGCATCGCCAGGGGGACGAAGGTTCCCAGGCCGGCCAGGGTGGCGCCGGCGCCGAGCACACGTGCGATCACGGGTGGCAGCCGGACCCGAAGGGTCACCACGGCCAGGCCGTTCAGGACGGCGACCGCCAGCAGCAGCCACAACGCGAGCTCGCCGTGGGGCTCCTGCGCGGTGCCGGCCAGGCCGCGCACCGGCGCGCGGAAGGATGCCCAGGCGCCCCATGCGAGCAGGGCCACGGTGGCGCCCGTCAGCATCTCGTACCCGTGCCGCAGGGCGCCCCAGGTCGGCGCGAACCACAGCAGGGCCGAACCACCGACGGCGGTCGTCGCCAGGACCACGGCCAGCACGGCAGCGGGAGCGTGCACGCGCCCTCCTAAGGTTGCGGCGCGTCGGGGTGAGCAGCTGCCCGACGTCCGACGGATGGATGCGCAGCGTGCCACCCCGGGGCCGGTGATACCCAACTCACACGACGGCCGCGGCGAAAGTCCGCCGCGGCCGTCGTAGAGTGTCTCGGACGGGTCAGCCGTCCTCCCCGTTGCCGTCGCCGTCGCCGTTGCCGGCGTCGCCGCTGTCCTCGGTCCCGTCGGCGTCGCCATCGGCTCCGTCGTCGAGCTCGAGCTCGACATCGATGTCGTCGGGGATCGGGCTGCCGTCACCGTCGTCCGCACCGCCGAGGAACACCATCAGCAGGACGACGATGGCGACGATGGCGACGATCACGCCGATGACGACCCCGGTCGTCCCCCGTCCACCGCTGTCGGTGACGATGACCTCGCGCTCGCGGACGGGCTCCTGCGGGGGGTGTTGGCGTGGCTCGGATCCCTGCCGCTGCGGATCCGTCTCGTTGCGGGGCTGATCGGACATGGGGTTTCCCTCCCGGGTCGACGGGGCCAACGGCCCCGACTGCGGAGTGCAGTCAGGGCACCATGATCCGGGGCGGCGGCGCGGCCGTGATGGGTCGACCCCGTCCAGCCGGGCAGGGCGCGCCCGGCCGCATGTCCCGACGACCGTGGCGCCGGGCCGGATGGCCACCGCCCGGCTGGACGGCCCCCGGGCCGCCTGAGGGGTGGGGGCCCGGCTCAGCGGTACGCTGGTGGGTTGACGAACCCGGACGGATTCCACGACTCCCGCGACGAGGTGAGGCCCCATGGGGCGCTGTGACCCCGGTCTGAAGCTGACCCGTGAGCTTCGCGTCGAGCCCGAGCACACCGCCGCTCATCTCGGCTCGAGCGATGTTCCCGTGCTCGGCACACCGGCACTGCTTGCTCTCGCCGAGGGCGCCTGTGCCGACGCCATCGCCGACGACCTGGCCGAGGGCGAGACGTCGGTCGGCACCTGGGCCGAGATCGACCACCTCCGGGCGACCCCGATCGGGCGCACGGTGCATGCGCAGGCGACGCTCGTCGGCCATCACGGCCGGCGGCTCGAGTTCAGCGTCCTCGTCGAGCAGGACGGCGAAACCGTGGCCAAGGTGCGCCACCGCCGCATGCTCGTGGACCGCGACCGCTTCCTGGCCAAGGTCAGCGCGCCGACCGTCCCGCACTGACCGCCCCGCGCTGCCGGAGGGTCGCCGCCCCGCCGGCACGAGCCGCCGCCGCCCGGGACACGAGCCGCAGCCAGGACCGGACGAGCAGCCGCGTGACCACGACGGGCGGATCCGCGTCGCCGACGACGAGCGCCCGGTCCAGGCGGGCGCTGTCGGCCAGCCGGTTGGTGACCTGCCGCGCGTCGGCGGACAACTCGCGCCAGGCCGGGTCGGCGAGGTCGAGGCCGGCGGCCCGGCCAAGCAGCGTCTCGAGGTCGGCAAGCGTGGTGTCGGTGGGACCACCCGACGTCTCGGTCGATGCATGGACGTGCGTGCTTGGTCGCATGGGCAGCCTCCTCGGGCTCCGTCGTGGTGCCACGATGCTGCATCGGGACGCCACCGGGGAGGGGGCGGAGCGACACGTACCGAAAGAATCCTGCCAACCGCCCGAGGGTGGCGTATCGTCCACCCGGTGGCCGGCGGCAGGCCGGCCCGGACACGAGGGAGGTGGGCCGTGGAACACCGTGTGGTGACGATCCTGTCCCCCGGCGCCAACCCGTTCGAGTTCGCGGTGGCGTGCGAGGTGTTCGACCTGCGTCGACCCGAGCTCGGGGTGGAGTGGTACGACCATCGGCTGGCCGCCACCGTGAACCCGCTGGTGGTCAATGGCGGCTGGACGATCGAGACGCCGCACGGGCTCGAGGCGCTTGCGGATGCCGACACGGTGATCGTCCCCGCGTGCCCGTTGACGCCCCCGCGGGAGCTGATCGACGCGCTGCGCGCGGCGCACGAGCGCGGCGCGCGGATGGTGTCGTTCTGCTCGGGGGCGTTCGCGCTCGCGGCGGCCGGGATCCTCGATGGCCGGGCGGCGACGACCCACTGGATGAACGCCGAGGAGCTCGGCCGCCGCTACCCGCGAGTGCGCGTCGACCCAGGGGTGCTCTACGTGGACGAAGGCCAGGTCCTGACCTCGGCGGGGACCGCCGGCGGCATCGACCTCGCGCTGCACATCGTCCGGCTCGACCACGGCCCCGAGGTCGCCAACCAGGTCGCCAGGCGGATGGTCGTGCCACCGCACCGCGACGGCGGCCAGGCCCAGTTCATCTTCACGCCGATCCCGCGGACGGCCTACGACGATGCGATCGGGCCGGTGCTGGACTGGATGTTCGAGCACCTCGCCGAGCCGATGACGGTGCGCCACCTGGCCCGGCTGGCCGCCATGAGCCCACGCACCTTCGCCCGTCGGTTCAAGGACACGACCGGCACGACGCCCTTGCGCTGGCTCACCCATCAGCGCATCACCCGGGCGCAGGACCTGCTCGAGGCGACCGACCTGCCGATCGAGGTGATCGCGACCCGGGTCGGGTTCGGGACGGCCGCGAACCTGCGCCAGCACTTCCGCCGCGAGACGTCGTCGTCACCCGCCGCCTACCGCGAGCAGTTCCGCCGTCGGGTCGCCAGCTGAGCCGGTGCCCCTGCGGGCGCTACCCGGTCCGCAGCCATTCGACGAGGGTGCGGACCGGGACGCCGGTGCCGCCCTTGGCCAGGTACCCGCTCGCCTCTGCGGCCCAGGCGACGCCGGCGACGTCGAGGTGGGCCCAGGCGATCCCGTCACCGACGAAGCGGTGCAGGAACAGCCCAGCGAAGATCGCGCCGGCTGGACGTCCGCCGCTGTTCTTGAGGTCGGCGATCGCGCCCTCGATGCGCTCGCCGTATTCCGCCGTGGCCAGCGGGAGCCGCCACAGCGGCTCCCCGCACGCGTGCCCGGCGGCCAGGAGCCCGTCGGCCAGGTCGTCGTCGGAGGCCATCAGCGCCCCGATGCGCTCACCGAGCGCGACCACCGCGGCACCGGTCAGCGTCGCGACGTCGACGATGACGTCCGGCTCCAGCTCGGACGCGTGAGCCAGCGCGTCGCCGAGGACGAGGCGACCCTCCGCGTCGGTGTTGGTGACCTCGACCGTCGTCCCGTTCTTGAGCGTGAGGACGTCACTGACCCGCGTGGCGCTGCCCGACGGCATGTTCTCGGCCAGGGCCAACAGACCCGTCAGCTTGACCGGGAGCTCGAGCTCGGCGGCGGCCTTGACGGTCGCGAGGACGGTCGCGGCCCCCGCCATGTCCATCTTCATCGTCTCCATCGACGCGGACGGCTTGAGCGACACGCCGCCGGTGTCGAACGTGATGCCCTTGCCGACCAGCGCGACGTGCCGCCCGCTGGCGGCGTCCCACCCCGCCGGCGCATAGGTCAGCTCGACCAGCCGCGGGGGGGCGCTCGATCCCTGTCCGACCCCGAGGATCCCGCCGTACCCACCGCGCTCGAGCTCGGCCTCGTCCAGCACCCGTGCCTCGACCTGGACGTCGCTCAGCTCGGCGACCGCCCGGTCGGCCAGCGCCGGCGGCCGCTTGTCCTGCGGGGGCGTGTTGACGAGGTCACGGGCGAGGACGGCGGCACGCGCCGTGACCTCGGCGACGTCGACGCCCTCGCGGACGGCGTCGGCCTCCTCGGGCGCGTGCAGGACCGCCCGGACGAGCTGGTGGGGACGGTCCTCGCTGCGATACGACCCGAACCGGTAGCTGCCGAGGGCGATGCCCTCCGCCACGGCCTGCGCCGCGACGGCCGGTGACCCCCCGTCCAGGGCGGTGTGCAGCGAGGTCGCCAGCCCGGCGACCCGCTCGGCGGCGAGGGCTGCGGCTGCGGCGCCGCGTCGCAGGTGGTCGAGCGTCGCGTCGTCCCGCGGCCCGAGCCCGACGGCCAGCACCATCGGCGCGGGGATGGCGCCGCGGGTAGGGATCCGCACGCTGCTGCCGGCGCTGCCGTCGAAGCCGGCAGCCACCAGCTCCTCCACGAGGTCGACGGCGAGGGCCGACCCCACCTCGGCGGCTCCGGGGGCGAGCACGGGCGGCGCATCGCGGTCCTCGGTCCCCGCGGCGAACGCGGCGACGACCACGAGGTCCGCCTCGGCGGTCGTGAGCGGCGTCGTCGCGACATCAACGGTGGGCACGTGGTCCTCCCGGGTGGTGGCGGGACTGGGGCGGGGAGCCTATCCCCGGGGGTGCCGGCCGGGTCCTGCGTGGCGGCCCGGCTGGCCTACGCTCCCCGACGATGACCGACACACCGCCACCCGACCCCGGCCCGGAGCCCGGCGCCCCGGACGCGCGGGTGCGCCCCGTCGACCTGCGCGACTACGTCACCTTCTCCCGGGACGAGGCGACACGCGTGCGGGTGTTCGCCGCCGACCACCTCGCGCTCGACCTGTGGTGCCTCGAGCCGCGCCAGACCACGCCCGCCCTGCACCTGGCGGACCGGGACGTCACCTACACCGTCGTGGGTGGCCGATCGTGGTTCGTGACCGACGACGGCGAGGTCGGGCTCGACCCGATGGGATCGATGCTCGTGCCGGCCGGGGTCGTGCACGGCATCGACAACCGGGCGCCGGATCCCCTCATCGTCATCGCGGTGTCGTCGCCACCGTCGGAGCAGGGCGAGGACCTGCCCACCAGCGACGAGGCGGCCTCGGTCCGCTTCGACGATGGCGGTCCCGGACCGTTGCGTCGCGCCGTCGAGCGGCTGCTCGGGGTCGGGCGCCGCGCCGGCTAAAGCCCGGGTCCTCCACCGGGCCGCCCACCCGCTTGTGCCCGAGGCCGCGAGCGACGAGACTGTCGCCCTATGCGACCCGGACCCCCAAGAGGCGCCACCGAGACCCTCGAGGTCACGGTCACGCCCGAGATGACCGCCCGCATCGACGGCCGCGAGATCCACGCCGTCTACGGGACGGTGGCGCTCATCGCCGACATCGAACGGGTCTGCCGCCGCCTGCTCGAGCCGCACCTCGAGCCGGGTGAGGAAGGCGTGGGCGGGGCGGTCGACGTGCTGCATCGGGCGCCGGTCCCGGTGGGTGAGACCGTCACGCTGACCGCCAACGTGGCCTCGGTGGCACCGAACCGCCTCGTCTGCGAGGTGCTGGTGCGCCACGCGGGGGTGATGGTCGCGCGCGGTTCGTTCGAGCAGCGGATCGTCGCCGTCGACGCGTTCCGGGCCGAGGTCGAGGCCCGCCGCACCGCGCCCACGTAGGCACTGCCCGGCCGGCTGACGGCCGTGCGCGGCCGGGCCCCTACAGCCGCTCCACGAGCAGGGACTCGCCCTGCCCCACGCCGACACACAGCGTCGCGAGCCCGCGGCGCACGTCGTCCTCGCGCCGCATCCGGTGCAGCAGGCTCGTGACCAGCCGGATGCCCGACATGCCCAGCGGATGGCCGAGCGCGATCGCGCCACCGTCGGGGTTGACGATGTCGGGATCGACGGGCAGCTCGCGCAGCACGGCGAGGCACTGGCCGGCGAACGCCTCGTTGAGCTCCACGCTGTCCAGGTCGTCGAGCTTCCACCCGGCCCGGTCGAGCGCCCGCTCGGTGGCCGGCACCGGCCCGATCCCCATCGTCGAGGGATCCACGCCGGCCGATCCCGCCGCCACCACGCGCGCGACGGGTTCGAGGCCCAGGCGGGCACAGGCGTCCTCGGAGGCCACCACGACGGCCCCGGCGCCGTCGTTCAGGCTGGACGAGTTGCCGGCGGTGACGCTGCCGTTCTCGCGGAACGCCGGGCGGAGGCGCGCGAGGGCCTCGACCGACGTGTCGGCCCGCGGGCCCTCGTCGCGCTCGACGAGGACCTCGTCACGACGGCGGGTGACGGCCACCGGCATGACCTGCGCGTCGTACACGCCGGCGTCCCAGGCCGCCAGGGCGGCCCGATGGGACCTGACGGCGAACTCGTCCTGTTCCTCGCGGCCGATGTCGTACCGCTCGACGAGGTTCTCGGCCGTCTCGCCCATCGAGATGGGCGGGTGCATGGCCGCCAGATCGGGGTTGACGAACCGCCAGCCCAGCGCGGAGTCGTGCACCTCCGGAGCGCCCCGCGAGAAGGCCTGATCCGGCTTGGCCAGGACGTAGGGCGCGCGCGACATCGATTCGACCCCGCCGGCGACGACCACGTCGGCCTCGCCGACGCTGATGGCCCGGTAGGCGTGCACGACGGCGGCGAGCCCCGACGCACACAGGCGGTTGACCGTGATGCCCGGCACCTCGATCGGGTAGCCCGCGAGCAGCAGCGCCATCCGGGCCACGTTGCGGTTGTCCTCACCGGCCTGGTTGGCGCAGCCGGCCACCACCTCGTCGACCTCGGCCGGGTCGATCCCCGTGCGCTCCGCCACCGTGCGCAGCGCGCCGGCGAGCAGGTCGTCCGGCCGGACCGGGGCCAAGGCACCGCCGTAGCGCCCGATGGGGGTCCGCACCCCGTCGACGACCAGCGCCGCTCGCATCCGTGCTCCCCTCATGGGCCGATGCCGTCGATGCTACGCGGAGGCGACCGCCGGTCGCGAGCCGGGGCCGGCCCTCGACGCCCCGGGCACCATCGGATACATTCCTGGTGTCGGTCGTCAAAGTTCCGTCACACATCATCGACGGCCCGTTCGGCCCCACGGGAGGACCCGGATGCCGACGCTCGAGCGCACCAGCCCATCCGCCCGCTCGCTCCTGCTCACCGTCCTCGGTGACGTCGTGCTGCCGACGGGCGGGCGGGCCTGGCTCGGTGGGTTGACGGCGGTGATGGCCGACCTCGACGTCTCGGCCGACGCGACACGGCAGGCGCTGCGCCGGCTCGCGGGGCAGGACCTGGTGGTGCCCGAGCGCCACGGCCGGCTCGCCGCGTACGCCCTCACGGCGGGCGGCCGTCGCCGCCTCGAGGAGGCGGCGGAGCGGATCTACCGCCGGCGCTCGCTCGCCTGGGACGGCCGGTGGCGGTTGCTGACGTACTCGTTCGCCGAGGAGGACCGCGCCGCACGCGACGCCCTCCGGCGCGAGCTCGCCTGGCTCGGCTACGGCGCGCTGGGGCCGGGGGTGTGGATCTGCCCCTGGGACCACGGCACGCGCCTCGATGCCGTACTGGCCAAGCACGGCGCGGCGGGAGCGGTCGAGACGTTCACGTCCCAGCCCGACGGCGACGACCGGGAGCTGGCCCGACGCGCCTACGACCTGACCGAGCTGCGTGCGGAGCACCGCGCGTTCCTCGACGACGTCGAACCCGTGCTCGACGAGCTCGACCCGGCCGCCCTGGCGCCTGCGAGCGCGCTCGAACAGCGCATCCGGCTGGTGCACCGCTGGCGCAAGTTCCTGTTCCTCGATCCCGGCCTGCCCACGCAGCTGACCCCGCCGGACTGGCTGGGTGACCGCGCCGCGGAGACGTTCCTGGCGCTCTACCGGGGGCTTGAGCCGGCCGCGTGGCGACGATGGGAGGAGCTGGCCGCCGCCGCCGACCCGGAGGGTCGGGTGCCGACGCGCCCGACCTCGAACCTCGATCCGGGACCGGCCAGCCGTCGCGCCGACGGCCCGCTCGACCCGCCCGCCGTCATCACCGACACCGACGGGGCCGACCCCGACCGGGTCCGGACCGAGGAGTTCCTCGAACGGATCCACGGCGGCCACAAGGTCGAGGCCAGCGACTGGATGCCCGAGGAGTACCGGGTCCGAAACCTGCGGTTCATCGAGATGCACGCCAACTCCGAGATCATGGGCGCGCTGCCCGAGCGCGAGTGGATCGCCCGGGCACCGACGCTGAAGCGCAAGCGCTCGCTGGCCGCCAAGGTCCAGGACGAGGTCGGCCACGGCCACCTCATCTACCGGGTGGCCGAGTCGCTGGGCAAGCCCCGGCGCCAGATGTACGACGACCTGGTCAACGGCCGCACGGCCTTCCACAACGTCTTCCACTACCCGACGTTCACCTGGGCGGACGTGGCCTGCATCGGCTTCCTCGTCGACGGGGCGGCGATCGTCACCCAGAAGGCGCTGCTCAACACCTCCTACGGGCCCTACGTCCGGGTGATGAAGCGGGTCGTGGCCGAGGAGTCGCTGCACTACCGCCACGGCGAGGACATCATGCTCGCGCTGGCCGGCGGCTCGCAGGAGCAGTTCGAGATGCTCCAGGAGGCCGTCGACCGCTGGTGGGAGCCGATCATGCACTTCTTCGGCAACGACATCCCGGCCGAGGACGACCCGGGCGTGCACTGGGGCATCAAGTCCACCTCCAACGAGGAGAACCGCCAGCAGTGGATGTCCACCTACGTCCCCAAGATGTGGGACATGGGCATCGAGACCCCCGACCCGGAGCTGCGCTGGGACGAGGACGACGGGCTCTGGCACTACACCGAGCCCGACTGGGACCGGCTGATGGAGATCGTCAAGGGCGACGGGACCGAGGCGACCCAGCGG
>CAZSQF010000046.1:0-4258 GCA_964608935.1 uncultured Actinomycetota bacterium
GCGTCAGCGGGATCGTGGCCCCGGCCATCTCGGCGATGCGCGGGCTCCACACGCCGCAGGCGACGATCACGTACTCGCACTCGACCTCGCCGCGGTCGGTGCGGATGCCGGTGACCCGGCCCCGGTCGACGTCGATCCCGAGCACCTCGGTGTTGGGCGACACGGTCAGCGCGCCGGCGTCGGTCGCCCGCTGGCGCATGATGACGCCGGCCTGGAGCGAGTCGACCACCGACACCGACGGGGTGTAGAAGGCGCCCTTCAGGATGCTGGTGTCGACGAACGGCACGAGCTCCTTGACCTGGTCGGGGGTGAGCAGCTCCGACTCGACACCCCAGGCCTTGGCCGAGGCCATGCGCCGGCGCAGCTCCTCCATGCGCTCGTCCGTGCGGGCGACCTCGAGGCCCCCCGGCGTGGTCTGCACGCCCATCTGCTCGTACTGGCGCTGGGAGTCCAGCGTCAGCAGCGCGATCTCCTTGCCGTGGTCGACGGGGTAGATGAAGTTCGACGCGTGGCCGGTGGACCCTCCCGGGTCGGGCAGCGGCCCCTTGTCGAGGAGCAGGACGTCCTTCCAGCCCTTGTCGGCGAGGTGGCCGACGATCGAGTTGCCGACGATGCCGGCCCCGATGACGACGACCTGGGCGCGGTCAGGCAGGTTGCTCATGGCGATGCTCTCCCTCACGGAGCGCCCCTCGTGGGGGCGATGGTCACAACAGTTTTCGGATCTCGCGCTCGAACTCGGTCACGTGCTCGCGGGCGCGCGCCTCGGCGCCGGCGGTGTCACCCGTCGAGATGGCCTCCAGCAGCTCGCCGTGCTCGTGGACGGCGTCCTCGAGCTGGTGGACGTGCTCGAGCGCGAGGAACCACAGCCGCAGCGCGAGCACGTAGTACCGGTCGAGGGTCGCCTCGAGGAACGGGTTGCGGGCGGCCCGGTAGATGACGCGGTGGATGCGCTGATCGAGGTGGATCAGCCGGTGCTGGTCGTTCTCGCCGGCCGATGCCGCGATCTCGTCGAGCAGGGTCCGGATGTCGGCGAGGTCGCGCTCGCTGGCCCGCTCGGCCGCCAGACGGGCGGCGAAGCCCTCGAGCTGCTCGCGGATCTCGGACACGGCCCGCAGATCGCCCACGTCGACCGGTCCGACGTACACGCCGCGGCGCGGGTAGACCTCGACGAGGTCGTCGTCGGCGAGCCGGCGCAGCGCGTCGCGGATGGGGGTGCGGCCGAGGCTGAACTCCTCCATCAGCTCGCGCTCGTTGACCATCGTCCCCGGCGGGATCCGCAGGGTCACGATGCGGTCGCGCAGCAGGTAGTAGGCCTGCTGGCTGAGCGAGTCGGTGGCGGCGTGCTCGGGCACGAGCACCGACAGGTCGGCGAGCGCGGTGTGACGGCCGTCCGACTGACCGTTCGTGGTCGGCTCCTTGATCGTCCACTGGGGACTCTACAGATATATCAGTTGCTCGGCAAGCGGTCGGTGGCGGTGCCGTTGGCCCGGGCGGACCGCGGGGCGCAGTAGGCTTCCGCGCACTCCTGCCCGCTCCGCACCGAACCGCCGAGGGTCTCTTGGCCGCTGTCCCCGAGCCCCACACGCCCCGGCTCGACGATCTGATCGAGGCCGAGCGTGACATCGTCGACCGGCTGACCGACCTCGACGTCGCGCTCGACTTCGAGGCGCTGGCCGCCATCTCCAACATCTACCGGGCCGCGTCGGCCATCCGTCGGCACATGGAGCAGAACGTGCTCGCGGTCGAGCGGCTGTCGTGGACCGCGTTCGTCACCCTGTGGGTGCTGTGGATCTGGGGGGAGATGGAGTCGCGCCACCTCGCCGCCGAGGCCAACGTCACCAAGGGCACCCTGACCGGGGTGCTCGACACGCTGGAGAAGCGGGGCCTCGTCGCGCGCCGCCGGCGGACGAGTGATCGGCGGCTGGTGATGGTGTCGCTGACCGACGCCGGCGAGGACGTCATCTCGCGCGTCTACCCCCGCTTCAACGCGCAGGAGTCGGTGGTCGCGGGGTTGATGACCGACGCGCAGCGGCGCGCGGTCGCCGCCGGGCTGCGGCGCATCGTGCGGGGCCTGGCGCGCGGGGACGACGAGGCCTGACCGCGGGCCGGTCGACTACTCGCCCGGCAGCAGGAACGGTCGGCGGATCACCTCGTCGAGCACCAGCAGCGTGAGCGTGCCGCGCAGGCCGGTGATGGCGGTGAGGTCCTCGAGCAGGAACCGGCGCAGCTCCTCGAGGTCGCCGACGCGGACCAGCAGCAGCACGTCCGCCTCGCCGGTGACCAGTGCCGCGTATTCGACGTGCGGCAGGGTCAGCAGCTGGTCGCGCAACGGCTCCATCTCGAGACGGGCGCCGGGTCCTGCCGACAGCAGGACGAAGGCCGCCACGTCGACGCCGAGCCGGGCGCTGTCGACCACGGGCGCGAACCCGAGCAGCGCGTTCGCCTCGATCAGGGCATTGAGGCGCTGGTGCACCGCCGAACGGGACAGGTGCAACTGCTTGGCCAGCGCTGACACCGATTCCCGCCCGTCGGCGCGCAGCCGGCGCAGCAGGGACAGATCGGTGGAGTCGGGCTCGAACGACATGTCGCAGCTCCAGGCGTCCTTGGACGGACATATCGTCGCAAACGGTGGGACCGGAGTAGCAGTATGTCGTATCGAGCGGAGAGATGATCGACAGTCTGTGTGACCGCGCTAGCGTTCTCCGTCACGGGCGCGCGGATACGCGCGCATAACGCACGAAGAGATGGGAGGCGGCCGGTGCCGCGGATCACCGCCTTCGACCCTCCGCCCGACGAGACGGCGGCACTGCTCGATCGGGTCGGGGCGCTCGTGGCCGAGCTCGTCACGACGGCGAGCTCGCGCGACGTGCTCGGCCATCCCCGCGGCGACGAGCTCGTGACGTCGCTGCTCCGGGCCGGACCCGGCCCCGACGGCGCCGACCTCGACGAGGTCCTCGACCAGCTGCGGGCCGTGCTGGCGACCGGCATCGACAATGCGGCCCCGGGCGAGCTGGCCTACATCCCGGGCTCCGGTCTCGTGACCGCGGCGCTCGGTGACCTGATCGCGAACGTCGCCAACCGCTACACCGGGCTGGCCGGGTTCACCCCGGCGGCGGTGGCGCTCGAACAGGCGACGCTGCGCTGGCTGGTGGATCTGTTCGAGCTGCCCGACCGGGCCCAGGGGGTGCTGCTGTCGGGTGGCTCGGCCGCCAACCTGTCGGCGCTCGTGGCGGCGCGCGAGAAGTACGCCGCCGGCGCGATCGATCGCGCGACCATCTACGTCGGCCGGCACGCGCACGCGTCGGTCCGCAAGGCCGCCCGCATCGCCGGGATCGCGGCCGACCACATCCGGGTGTGCGACTCCGACGGCCTGCGGCTCGGTCCCGAGTCGGTCCGGCTCACCATCAAGCAGGACCTCGCCGACGGGCTGACGCCGATCGCGATCGTCGGTGCCGCCGGCACCACCAACGCCGGCTCGATCGACCGCCTCCCCGAGCTGGCGGCGCTGGCACGCGACCTCGACGTGTGGTTCCACGTCGATGCGGCCTATGGCGGGTTCTTCCAGCTCACCGACCGGGGGCGGCAACGTCTGGCCGGCATCGAGCGGGCCGACTCGATCACCCTCGACCCGCACAAGTCGCTGTTCCTGCCCTTTGGCACCGGCGCGCTGCTGGTCCGTGACCGCGACGAGCTCGCGCGCGCCTTCGCGGAGGACGCCGACTACCTCCGGGACCACAGCGACGACCTCGACGCCCTGCCGGACTTCAGCGCCATCACGCCCGAGCTGACCCGCGCGTGGCGCGGCCTGCGGCTGTGGCTCCCCCTGAAGCTGCACGGCGTCGACGCCTTCCGGGTCGCCCTCGACCGGGCACTCGACCTGGCCGCCGACGCGGCTGCCGAGCTGGCGGGGGACCCGAACCTCGAGCTCGTCAGCGAGCCCGAGCTGTCGATCGTGACCTTCCGGGTGCGCGGTGACGATGCGGCGCAGGATCGGTTGGTCGCCGACGTGCACCGGGACGGCCGGGTGCGGCTGTCGACCACGATCATCGACGACCGGGTCGTGGTCCGCCTGGCGGTGCTGTCGCATCGCACCGGCGCGGACACGGTCCGCACCGCCACCGGGCTCGTGCGGGCCGCGGCCGAACGGGTCGCGGAGGGCTGACCCGCTCGCTCAGGTCGCGTGGCCCTCGCGGATGACCACGACCGGGCACCTGGCGTGGTGCAGGCACTGCTGGGACACCGAGCCGAGCACGAGTCC
>CAZSQF010000046.1:4358-14827 GCA_964608935.1 uncultured Actinomycetota bacterium
GACTCGTGCGATCCGTCCACTCCGACCACGATCCGGCTCATGGGGGCTCCGTTCCGGTAGGTCTCCTGGAGCCAGCGTCCTCCGGACGCCCGCCCTGGACCACGGCAACAAGCCCTGTCCTGGCGAGGCCGACCGGCCCGGGCCGCTACCCGAGCTGGGCCACGTCGGTGAGGTAGCGCGCCACGAGCCGGTCCACGTCGGCGGCGGTGCGATCCGCCTCGGCCCGGAGGGCCTCGAGCACCTGATCGACCGTGCGGCCGGCCTCGTCCAGGTCCCGGAGGGACAACTCGCCCCCCATGTCGAGCCACGAGGTCACGATCTGTTCGTCGACCTCGGGATGGAACTGGAGCGCGAGGTTCCTGCGCAGCCGGAAGGCCTGGGGCCCGACGCGGTTGCGCGCGAGCTCGCGGGCGTGGTCCGGGACGGTGAAGCGGTCCCCGTGCCACTGCATCCAGGGTCCGGGCGGGACCAGGTCCGGGTCGTCGGACTCGATCGTCTCGAAGCCGACCTCCTTGCGGGGCGAGGGCTCGACCCGACCGCCGTGCGCCGCGGCGACCGCCTGGCCGCCGAAGCAGATGCCGAGCACCGGCACCTCGTGGGCGTCGGCGCGTCGCAGCAGGTCGAGCTCCCGGTCGATCCAGCTGCCGACCGTGGCGCGGTCGTACAGCGACCAGATCGCCCCGAGCGACACGACCAGGTCGTAGTCGAGCGGATCGGGAAAGGCGCCGTGCCAGGTCGCGTCGTGGATCGAGGACGCCATGGCCAGGAGCTCGCTCTCGAAGCCCCGGCGTTCCAGGGCCGTCCCGACCAGGCCCGGCTGCGACCCGGGATCGTGCTGGATGAACAACGCGCGCACGTGCCGCCTCCTCCTCGCCGTACCGGGCCCCTCCGCCCGCGACGAAGCCTAACTGTTCGGCCCCGAACGGTTTTGGTACGGTGCCGCCGAACGGGCGTCAGGCGCCGCTGGGAGGCGTCCGGACCGACGTCGGAGGGAGCCAGGATGACGACGGCCGTGTCGACGTCCCCGCGCGTGGTGGGGGACCGGTGGGTCGACCTGACCGACCCCGACGTCTACCTCGCCGGCGTTCCCCACGCGACCTTCGACCGGCTCCGGCGCGAGGACCCCGTGTCGTGGTGGGACGAGGCCGACGGCAGCGGGTTCTGGTCGGTGACGCGCTACCAGGACATCATCGAGCTCAACCGCGACTTTCGCACCTTCACCTCCGAGCACGGCATCCGGCTCGAGGAGATGGACGACGAGGAGACCGAGGCCCGGCGCACGCTGATGGAGCTCGACCCGCCGGAGCACACGCGGCTGCGCCGGCTCGTGCAGGGCGGGTTCACCCGTCGCATGGTCCAGAGCTACGAGGACGCGATCCGGCTGCTGACGCAGTCGGTCCTCGACGAGGCCCTGGCCAGGGGTCGGTTCGACTTCGTGACCGATGTCGCCCGCCAGCTTCCCATGCGGATGCTCGGACGCCTCATCGGGGCACCCGAGGACGACTACGACTGGCTCGTCGAACGCGGTGACGCGATGATCGGCAACACCGACCCCGAGTTCACCGATCACGTCGTCGACCTCGCCGACACCGACGAGTACCGGCTCATGCCCTTCCGCAGCCCGGCGGGCGTGGAGCTGTTCCAGTACGCAGAGCGGATGGCCGCCGACCGCCGGGCCAACCCCCGCGACGACGTCGTCACGAAGCTGCTGGCGCCGACCGTCGACGGTGAGCCGCTGACCGACCTCGAGTTCAAGAACTTCTTCACGCTGCTCGTCGCCGCCGGAAACGACACCACCCGCTACACGCTGGCCGGCGGGCTGCTCGCGCTGCTCGACCACCCCGACCAGCTCGCCCGGCTCCGCGACGACCTGTCGCTCGTGCCCGGCGCGGTCGAGGAGATGCTGCGCTACACCAGCGTGACGATGCATTTCCGGCGCACCGCCACCAAGGACGTCGAGGTGCACGGCCGCACCGTCCGCGCGGGCGAGAAGGTCTTGCTGTGGTGGATCTCGGGCGACTTCGACGAGGCCCAGTTCCCCGACCCCTACGACTTCGACGTGACCCGTGACCCGAACGAACACCTCGCGTTCGGGCGTGGCGGGCCGCACCGCTGCCTCGGCGAATGGCTGGCGCGGCTCGAGATCCGCGTCACCCTCGAGGAGTTGCTGCCGCGCCTGGCCGACATCCGCGTCGCGGGGCCGATCGACCGGCTGCGGTCGAACTTCATCAGCGGCATCAAGCACCTCCCCGTCGAGGCGACCCTGGCATAGCCGCAGACGCCGAGTGGCGGTGGACCGACCTACGCTGCACTCCGACCGACCAGGTGGAGCCTGCGATGACCGAGTACGACCGCATCCGCGTGCTCTGGCCCGATCACCTCGGGCTCGCCAGGGGGAAGTACCTGCCGATCCGGTATGCGGAGCGGGGCTCCTTCCACTGCATGGCGACGTTCGCCCTCGGCTACGACCGGGAGATGACGCCTGCGCCGGGGACGCGCATGCTCGAGGGTCTGCCCGACCTGCACGCCACCTTCGACATGGAGCACGTGCGTGCCGGCTGGGAGCCCAACACCGGCGTCGCCGTGGCCGATATCTGGTTCCGTGACGAGCCGGTGGGCGTCTCCTCGCGCCACGCGCTGCGCCGCGCGATCGCGGCCTGGGAGGAGCTCGGCTACACACCCAAGATCGGCATCGAGCTCGAGGCGTTCATCCTCCAGCGTGACGGCGACGGCCAGTGGGTGCCGTGGGAGACACCCGGCGGCTACGTCTACGGCACCGGGACCGCGGTCGACCCGATCGGGCTGCTCGACGAGATCATGCGCGAGGCCGAGGATGCGAACCTCCCGGTCGAGTCGATCAACTCGGAATACGACATCCCGCAGTTCGAGCTCACCCTGCACTACGACGACGCGTTGAAGGCGCTCGACGATGCGTTCCTGTTCAAGGTCATGGCCCGCGAGATCGCCCACCGCCACGGGCTGCTGCTCACCTTCCTCGGCAAGCCGCTCGGTGATCGTGGCGGCAGCGGGCTGCACGTCAACGTCAGCCTCGCGGACAGCGGCGGAGCCAACGTCCTCAACGACGAGACCGCCGACGACGGCTTGTCCAAGCTCGCCCGCCAGTGCATCGCCGGGATGCTGGCGCACCACGAGGGCATGACCGCGCTGCTCGCCCCGACCGTCAACGCCTACAAGCGGCTCGGCCCGGGGACGCTGACCGGGTACTGGGCCAACTGGGGCTACGACCACCGCGGCGTGACGGTGCGCGTCAGCCCGGAACGCGGCTCGTCGCTGCGGCTCGAGCACCGCACGGCCGACGGGGCCGCCAACATGTACACCGCCGCCGCGACCGTGCTGCAGGCGGCCCGGCTCGGCGTCGTCAACGACCTCGAGCTTCAACCGGCCGAGACGCAGGACTGCCTCGAGAACTCGGACGCGGAGCGCACCTGCCCGGCGTCGCTGCACGACGCGATCGCGGCGCTCGAGGCCGACACGGAGCTCGTGGAGGCGGTCGGCCCCGAGCTGGTGGCGCACTTCGCGGTGATCAAGCGTGCGGAGTGGGCGCGGTTCGCGGGCACGGTCACCGACTGGGAGCTCAACGAATACCTGCCGTTCCACTAGGACGACCGACCGGGAGGCTGCATGTCCGACGACGACCGGGTCGAGGTGGCCGGCACCTCGGTGTCGCCGCTCCACTACGTGGGCGGCCAGCGGGTCGGGTCCCCCGACACCTTCGAGGACCACTCGCCGCTCGACTGGGACTGGAAGCTCGCCGACGTCGCGCGGGGGGACGCCGACACCGCCGCGCACGCGGTCGAGACCGCCCTCGACGCCTTCCCCGGGTGGGCCGGCCTGACCGTCGGTGAGCGCGCCCGCTACCTCCACCGCCTCGCCGACCTGATCGACGACCGCCGCGCCGAGATCGCGGCCGTCGAGTGCGCGGACATGGGGATGCTGCTGCGCTCGCTCGAGGCGCGGGTCGTCCACCGCGGCGCCGAGAACTTCCGCAACTACGCCGACCTCGCCGTCGCGCACGAGGAGCGCGTGTGGTCGTCGAAGGGGACCGACAACCGTGTGGTGCGGATGCCGGCCGGGCCGGCGGTGATCATCACGCCGTGGAACGCGCCGTGGCTGCTGTCGACGTGGAAGCTGGCGCCGGCGCTGGCCGCCGGGAACCCGGTGATCCTCAAGCCGGCCGAGTGGTCGCCCCTGTCGGCGTCGCTGCTGGCCGACCTCGCGGCCGAGGCGGGCCTGCCGCCGGGCGTGCTGAACGTGGTGCAGGGCATCGGCGAGGAGGTCGGCGCCGCGCTGGTGTCCGACCCACGGGTGCGCCGCATCTCGTTCACCGGCTCGCCCGAGGCGGCCCGCGAGATCGGGGTCGCGGCCGCGCGCAACATCGTGCCGTTCACCGCCGAGCTGGGCGGGAAGGGCCCGCTCATCGTCCTCGACGATGCCGACGTCGAGGCGGCTGCCGCCAAGGCCGCGGGTCAGTACGACGACGGCGGCCAGGTGTGCCTTGCCGGGACCCGGCTGCTCGTCCACGACTCGGTCGCCCAGGACTTCCTCGCCCGCTTCCACGCCCACACCGACCGGCACGTCCTCGGCGACAGCCGGGACGAGGCCACCACCGTCTCGCCGCTGATCCACCCCGACCACCTCGCGCGCGTCGACGGCTTCGTCCAGCGGGCCCGCGAGGCGGGGGACCGGGTCGTGCGCGGTGGCCGGCCGTGCGGCCCCGGCAAGGTGGGCGAGGGTGGCGACGGCGACGGGCTGTTCTACGAGCCGACGCTGATCGAACCGGCGTCCAACGACCACGAGATCGTGCAGCGCGAGGTGTTCGGCCCGGTGCTGACCTTCCAGACCTTCGGCTCGGAGGATGAGGCGATCGCACTGGCCAACTCGACCGAGTACGGCCTGTCGGGGATCGTCTACACCGGGTCCCGCGAACGCGCCGAGCGGGTCGGTCGGGCGGTCCGCGCCGGCACGGTGTGGGTCAACACCTTCCTGGTGCGTGACCTCACGGCTCCCTTCGGTGGGATGGGCATCTCCGGGATCGGCCGCGAGGGCGGCGACTACGCCCTCGAGTTCCACGCCGATCTCAAGACCCTCCAGATCGCCGAGGGCAGCACCCGCTGACGCCCGGCCCGGCTGCACGGGAGCGACCGTGCGCCTCCGAACGTTTGCTGCCGAACGATTGCGGATCTAGGCTCGACCGTCGTGTCGGAGGGCTGCTGGAATGGTGGCCGGGAGGGAACACATCATGCGTGCCAGAACCCGACGAGCGATGGCGGTCGTGCTCGCCCTCGCACTCCTCGCCGCGGCGTGCGCGGCCGACGAGCCCGACGACGCCGTGGACGACCCGGACGCGGTCGAGCCCGACGACCCCGATGATGCACCGGCGGGTGCTCTCGACATCGACGCCGTGCTCGCGGCGGGCACCGACTGCGACCCGCCGGACGGCGAACCGCTCGTGATCGGGTACGCGGCCGACCTCTCCGAGGTCGGCGGCTACGCGGACCAGCCCGGGTCGGAGGCGGCCGAGTTCACCGCCGAGCTGATCAATTGCGCGGGCGGCGTCAACGGGACCCCGGTCGAGTTCATCGTGCAGGACATCCAGGGCGACCCCGACGTGACGCAGCGCGCCGCGCAGGACCTGCTCGACGCCGGCGTCCACGCCATCCTCGGACCACCGTTCTCCGACTTCGGCCTCCCGCTGCTCCAGGTGACCGCCGGCCAGGTCCCGGTCGTGTTCGTCGCCTCGACCGAGGTACTGCTGTCCGACCCCGACAGCAACGCGTTCATCATGGCCTTCGACGACCCGGCCCAGGCGACCGCGGCCGCCCAGTTCGCCCGCGAGCTCGGCGCCGAGACCGCCGTCACCCTGTCGTCGTCCGACGCCCCCTACTTCCAGCAGAACCCGGAGATGTTCGCCGACGAGTTCGAGGCCGAGGGCGGCGAGCTGCTGGCCGACTACACCTACTCGCTGGGCGACAGCGACTTCTCGACCCAGGTCAACCAGATCGCGGCGCTCGACCCGCAGCCCGACGTCATCTACACAGCCATGATCATGCCGCTGACGGGCACGCTGCTCGGGCAGCTGCGCAGCGCCGAGGTGGAGGCCGACATCATCGGCGCCGACGCGTTCGACGCGACCGAGGTGATCGGTGCGGGCGACGTCGCCGAGGGCGTGTACTACACCACCCACGGCTTCCCCGGCGAGGGCACGCGCATGCGCGCGTTCCTCGACGCATTCGCCGAGGACCGAGGGCGCGAGCTCGAGACGGTCAGCTTCGGCACGCTCGCGGCCGACGCGGTGTTCCTGATCTCCGACGCCTACGCGCGCGCCGGCGAGCTCGATCCGCTCGCGATCGCCGAGGAGATCAAGGCAACCGAAGGCCTCGACCTCGTCACCGAGACGGTGACCTACGCTGGCAGCGGTACCCCGACCAAGCCCGTATTCATCCACCAGATCGTCGGCGGTGAACTGACCCTCGCGGACACGATCAGCCCGTGACCATCGGGACGGTCCGCCGCTGACCCCGCCGGAGCGACGGACGTGCTCGACGTCGAAGGGTTGACGACCCGCTACGGCGCGATCACCGCCATCCGGGACGTGTCGCTGCGGGTCGACGAGGGCGAGGTGGTCGCCCTGATCGGGCCGAACGGCGCCGGCAAGACGACGCTGCTCGGGTCGGTGGCGGGTCTGCTGCGTCCGGCGGCCGGTTCGGTCCGCTTCCGCGGCGAGGACGTCACCGGCCGCACCCCCGACGGCATGCTGCGCGCCGGGATGGCGCTGGTGCCCGAGCACCGGCGGATCTTCGGTGACCTCACCGTCGAGGAGAACCTGGTCGTTGCCGGCGTCACGCTCAAGGCGGCCGAGCGCCAGCGCCGCATCCGTGAGCTCGCCGAGCGGTTCCCCGTGCTGGCCGAGAAGCGGACGCTGCCTGCCGGCTACCTCTCCGGGGGCCAGGCGCAGCAGCTCGCGCTGGCACGGGCACTCATCACCGACCCGGCCCTGCTGCTGATGGACGAGCCCTCGCTCGGGCTCGCGCCGGCGCTGGTCGATCGCGTGTTCGAGCTCGTCGGCGAGCTGAGCGACCAGGCCCGCACGATGTTGATCGTCGAGCAGAACGCGCAGCGGGCGCTGGCGGTGGCCGACCGCGCCTACGTGTTGCGCAGTGGCAGCGTCGTCGAGGAGGGACCGGCGGCCGAGCTCGCCGCGCGCACCGACCTGTTCGACACCTACCTCGGCGTAGGGGCGGGCGCTGCGGGGGGCGACGTGGGTGCCGAGGCCCCGGACACAGGTGGACCGTCGACGTGATCGAGGTGGTCCAGCAGATCGTCGACGGTCTGAGCCGGGGTGGCACCTACGCCCTGCTCGGTCTCGGGCTCGCGGTCGTGTTCGGGATCATGCACCTGCTCAATTTCGCGCACGGCGAGCTGATCACCGTGTCCGCCTACACGGTCTACGCCTTCCTGGTGATCAACCTGAGCTGGTGGGCGGTCGTGCCGCTGGCAGTGCTGGCCGCGGTCGTCGCGGCGGTCGCCACCGAGCGGGTCGCGTTCCGGCAGGTCCGCGGCTCCGGCGAGTTCACGATGCTGCTGACCTCGTTCGGCGTCGCGATCCTCATCCAGGCGTTGTTCCGGATGTACGTCTCGGCCAAACCGCAGCAGTTCCCACGGCCGGACTGGATCTTCGAACGGGTCCGCGTCGGCGGGGTGTCCCTGGAGATCTACAGCCTCGTCGTCATCGGCGTCGTGGCCGTGACGCTGTTGGCGACCTGGTTGCTCGTCCAACGCACCACGTTCGGCGTCACCCTGCGGGCCTCGGCCGCGGACTTCGAGGCGGCACGGCTGATGGGCGTGCGCGCGGACCGGGTCATCGGCAGCGTGTTCGCGCTGTCGGGACTGCTCGCAGGCATCGCCGCTGTGCTGCTGCTGATCCGGTCCGGCCAGGCCTCGCCCGACATGGGCCTCACCCCGCTGCTCAAGGGGTTGTTGGCCGCCATCGTCGGCGGGCTCGGCAGCCTCGGTGGTGCGGTGGTCGCCGGGCTCCTGCTCGGCCTGGCGGAGGTGCTGATCCGAAACCTCCTGCCGTCCGGGCTGGCCGGACTGACCGACGGGGCGGTGTTCGCGCTCATCGCCGTGCTGTTCATCGTGCGTCCACAGGGCCTGTTCACCGTGCATCACGCGGAGCGCGTCTGATGTCGGACACGATCCTGCGGGACCGGGCCGCAACCCCTCGCCGCGAGCGGTTCGGCGCGGCGCTGCTGCCGCTGGTCACCGCGGCGGTCCTCGTGCTGGTGGTGGCCGGCGTCGGCTGGCTCTGGGCCGCCGGCGGGCCGGGCTCGCGCGACATCCTCGTCACCCAGCTGCTGATCAACGTGGTGCTGGTCATGGGCCTGCAGGTGTTCATCGGCAACACCGGGATCCTGTCCTTCGGCCACCTCGCCTTCGGGTCCGTCGCCGGCTACGTCGTGGCGCTGCTCACGATCCCGGTGTTGCGCAAGGAAGCGATCATTCCCGATGCGCCCTGGGGCCTGGCCGGCGCCGAGCTGGACCCGCTGACCGCCACGATCGTGGCCCTGGCGGTGACCCTTGTGGTGGGACTGGTCGTGGGGCTCGCGGTCGTCCAGGTCGGCGGGCTCGCCGCCACCATCATCACCCTCGCGCTGCTGTTCGGGGTGCACGAGGTCGCCGTCAACTGGCAGAACCTCACCGGCGGCGGCGGTGGGCTGCCCTTCGTGCCGCGGCTCGAGTCGCGGTGGGTGCTCGTCGCGGTGGCCGTCGCCGCGGTCGTCGTCGCCCGGTGGTTCCGTCTGACCCGGGCGGGACGCTGGTCGCAAGCGGGCCAGGAGGACCGGCTCGCGGCCGCGTCGAGCGGCATCGACGTTCGCTGGCCCTGGCTGCTGGCGTTCGTACTGAGCGTGGCGATGATCGCGCTCGGCGCATCGCTGCGAGTGCAGTCGCTCGGGTCGATCAGCCCCAACTTCTTCTATTTCAACCTGACGCTGGTCACGCTGGCCATGCTCATCGTCGGCGGGCGCCGCAGCGTGACCGGGTCGCTGCTCGGCGTCGTGATCATCACGGCGGGGAACGAGACCACGCGATTCCTCGCCGGCGGAGATCATGGCGCGGCGCTCGGATGGCTGCTCCGCCCCGGCCTGTCCGACCTGTTCCTCGGTGGCGCAATGGTCGGGTTCATGATCTTCCGACCCGAGGGGCTGCTCGGGGACCGGGAGCTCGACCACTGGCTGGCCCGCCGGTGGCCGTCCCGGTGGCGACGAGGGGGCGAGAGCTCCGACGACACGGAGCGTGTGCCGGGCCGGGATCGCGCGGAGCCCGCCGAGCCGGTCGAGCTCGGCGTCACGGGCGTGTCGGTGGCGTTCGGGGGCTTCCAGGCGCTCCGCGACGTGTCGCTCGACGCGCGGACCGACGAGATCGTCGGCCTCATCGGGCCCAACGGCGCCGGCAAGACCACGCTCCTCAACGTCATGACCGGCGTCGTGCCGGCCGACAGCGGCCGGATCCTGCTCGGCGGCGCCGACCTCACCGGCGCGCCGCAGGCGGCGGTCGCACGGGCCGGGCTGGCACGCACCTTCCAGAACCTGCGCCTGTTCGCCGGCCTGCCCGTCCGCGAGAACGTGCTGGTCGCCGCCATGGCGTCGGATCGCTACCGGGGGCAGCGGCCCCAGCCCGATGCTGACGAGCTGCTGCAGGCTGCCGGGCTGTGGGAGCACCGCAACCGCTACGCCGGCGAGCTCGACTACGGCTCGCAGCGACGCCTGGAGATCGCCCGGGCCGCGGCGCTGGCCCCGCTGTTCCTGCTGCTGGACGAGCCGACGTCGGGGATGAGCGACCAGGAGTCGGCCGACATGGTCCGCCACCTGCGCGAGACGGCGGCCGCCGTCGGCGCCGGCGTGATCGTCATCGACCACGACCTGCACTTCATCACCAACATCTGCGATCGGATCACCGTGCTCGACCACGGTGTGGTGATCGCGAGCGGCACCCCCGCCCAGATCCAGCGTGACCCGGCCGTGATCGAGGCCTACCTCGGCTCGGAGGCGTCGGCCATCGGTGGGGACCCGGACGGCTGACGCGTCCCGGCCCTCGCTGGGCGGTGGTCAGGGGTCGGCGGTGACGCGAACGGCCTGGATCTGACGCACCTCGAGGTCAGAGATGCTCCGTCCGGCGAGCACGGCATCCACGCTGTCCGTGATGGTTACCGGGCTGGTCACGGTGAAGTCCACCAGCCAGCGGTCGGTGACGACGACCGTGACCTCGCCGGCGTCGCGGTAGGTGTGATGGACCTCACCGTCGGGCCACGGGGTGCCCGGCACGGTGTGGGTCGTGATCGTCCCGTCGCCCCAGTCGACCGTGGAGCGGCCGGTTGCGGTGATCTCGACGGTCACCTCGAAGGTGCCGAGGTCGATGGTGTGCGTCGCGGGCCCGTAGGTCAGCTCGTG
>CAZSQF010000047.1:0-14805 GCA_964608935.1 uncultured Actinomycetota bacterium
AGGCAGCAGAGGGCCGGACATCTCCGGCAGGCGGCGAACCGGGCCGATCAGCATCCACCGTCCCACCGCGGACACCACGACGACCGCACTGAGGGCGACGGCGGCGGACGTGATGTGCCATGGCGAGCGCAGCGTCCGGGGCGCAGGCAAGCCCGTGGCCGGCGCATCCATGGGGCTTGCACCTCCCCGCGAGGCCCGCGCGTCGCGACGTCACTGTAGGCGGCCGGTGGCCACCGAGGGCCCCAGGATGCGCCCTCCGGATCCCACCGTCATGGGGGCAGGCACCGGATCCGAACGGGAACGGCCGGAGCGGCCTTCCGGCTTCCCGACGCACGCAGGGGCGTGCACCCGTGACCCTGGGATCCGGTGCGCCGGACACTCGGGCCAGCCACATCTGGAGGAGGCGCTCGTGGGCAGGCGGCATGACGAGGGCGCAGGGCCGGCCGCAACCGTCCGAGGCAGCCGCGCGCGCACCATTGCGTTCCGAACGCTGGCCGTGGTCACCGCGCTGTGGGTGCTGGCCAGGTCCGTGTTCGGGCTGACCGAGGTCGGCCTGATGTGGCTGCCCTACGAGACCCTCGAGCCCATCCTCGAGGGAGCAGCCGACTCCGCTGCCGAGCTCGAGGCCCACCGGTCCCACTTCATGAGCATCGGGATCGTGGCATGGGCGCTCGTGCTGGCCGTGGTCAGCCAGGTCCGCCGACCTCACCGCCGCGAGGCCCAGATGGTCTGGGCCGTCGTGATCGCCGTCGGCGGCGCGGTCGTGTTCGGGCTCAGCGGCACCGTCGGCCAGTGGCTGCTCGAGGAGGGCACACTCCTGCTGCCGGTCATCGTGTTGGCGATGCTCCATCCGCGGGCGCGCAACCTGTACCGCCTGCCCAGCCACGATCGGCCCATGCTCGGGCTGGCCGTCGTGGCCGGGGTGCCGTGGCTCGTGTTCGCCATCGACCAGGCGCAACGCCAGTGGCGCAACCTCGCAGGCGACATCCACGCCGAGCCGGAGCACTGGGCCGTCGTCGCGCTGATGGCACTGGCGATCGCCGCTGCCGCGGTCATCGGCTCGGGCGATCGTCCCGGCTGGCGGCTACCCGCCTGGTTCGCCGCGATCGCCTCGATCGTCGGGGCCGTGCACTCACTGGTGTTCCCGACGGCCGCGTCGGCCGCCACCGCTCCCTGGGCGGTCACGGCGATCGCCTGGGGGCTCGCCTTCGGGGCCAGCATCATCCGACGGGAACGCCGTCGGCCGCATCAGCGGCACGGATCCGAAGCCGCCGTCCCAACACCGTCACGTGACTCGGCGGGCTAGCCTCAGCGCCCTGGTCGAAGCGCCGAGCGTCGCGATGCGGAGGTGGCTGCGCGGCACGGACGAGCTCGAAGGATCGCCGACTGTGACCGCGCTCGCCACGCACGCCGCCTGGGTCCTGCTGGTCACCTTCGCGATGTCGTTCGCCTACGACGTCTACCGCGCGACCGCGAAGGCGGGGGTGTCCCGATACGACTCGACCCGCGCCCTCGTGCAGCAGCTCGCCATGTATGTGGTCGCCGCGATCGTGATCTGGGCGCTGTTCGCCGGTGTCGGGTGGGCACCCTGGGCGGGCCTGACCCTGTCAGTGGTCATGATCCTCGTGTCGATCTTCTACTACAACCCGGTGATCATGCTCGAGCGGCAGCCCGCGATCCTCGACTGGGTCGAGGACCTGGTGTTCACGGGACTGCTGTTCGTGGCGGCTACCCTGCTCGTCTACGAGGTGCTGGGCAAGTCCCTCGAGGGCTAGGCACGCCGCGGGGCCGGCCGCCGCCCCCGCCGGGCGACAACCGGGGGAGCGGGTGACAGGCCTCGGTTCACGCCCTTCGTTGTCACCCGCTCCGACAGCTGTCGCCCGGTGGGCGGGAGTCCTCCCTCCTCAGGGGAAGGTCCGCGGCTTGGTCTGGACGTTGATCCAGCGAAGCTCGGTGAACTCGTCGAGTGCCGCCTGGCCACCGAACCGCCCGTAGCCGCTGCTCTTGACCCCGCCGAACGGGGCCTGCGGCTCGTCGTTGACCGTCTGGTCGCCGATGTGGACCATCCCGGTCTCCAGTCGCATCGCCATGTCCAGCGCCCGGGTGAAGTCGTTGGTGATGATGCCGGCGGACAGCCCGTACTCGGAGTTGTTGCTCATGGCGATGGCGTCGTCGCGATCGTTGACGACGATGATCGGCGCGACCGGCCCGAAGCTCTGTTCCTTGAACAGCCGCATCTCCGGGTTGACGTCGGTGACCACGGTCGGGTGGTAGACGAGGTTGTCGTACTGGCCGCCCGTCACGAGCTGCGCCCCGCCGGCGACCGCCTCCTCGACGTGTGAGTGCAGCTTGTCGACGGCCTTCTGGTTGATCAGCGGGCCGATGACCGTTCCCGGATTCGTCGGGTCTCCGACCGGCAGCTCCTCGGCGCGCTTCTTGAGCTTGCGGACGAAGTCCTTGGCGACGCGCTTCTCGACGATGATCCGCTCCGTCGACATGCAGATCTGGCCCTGGTGGAGGAAGGCACCCCACGCCGCCGCGTCCGCGGCGTAGTCGAGGTCGGCGTCGTTGAGGATGATGAGCGGGTCCTTGCCGCCGAGCTCGAGCACCGCCCGCTTCAGGTGGCGGCCCGCCTTCTCGGCGATGAGCCTGCCCACCTCGGTCGAGCCGGTGAACGAGATCCGTCGGACAGCAGGGTTGACGATCATCTCGTCGCCCAGGTCCGGAGCGGACTCGCGGGGGCCGGCGACCACGTTCAGCACGCCGGGAGGCAGGCCGGCCTCCTCGAAGATCTCGGCCATCAGGAGGCCACCGGCGAGCGGAGCCTCCTCCGATGGCTTGAGCACCACGGTGTTGCCGTAGGCCATCGGCAGCGCGAACGAGCGGGTCCCCAGGATGTAGGGGACGTTGAAGGGCGCGAAGCACGAGACCACCCCGGCCGGCTGACGCACCGCCATGAAGAACGAGTCCTTGTGGTCCGCGGGGATGACCTCGCCCTTCACGTCGTAGGCGCCTGAGGCGGCCATCCTCAGCAGGCCCGGGACGAAGCCCATCTGGAACATCCCGATGCCGATCGTCCCCCCGGCCTCCTCCATCATGACCTTCACGAGCTCGTCGGAGCGGCGTTCCATGATGTCGGCCGCCTTCAGGAAGATGGTCCGCCGCTCCCCCGGGGGCGACTTCGCCCAGGCGGGGAACGCCGTCTTGGCCGCATCGATCGCCTGCTTGACGTCCTCCCGCGTCGCCGCCGACACCTGGGCGTAGACCTCACCGGTGTACGGGTTCAGATCGTCGAACGTCTCGCCCGAGCCCGAGTCGACCCACTTGCCGTTGATGAACATCTTCTGCTTCTTCGCGACCATCTCGCGCTCCTCTCCCGGTCGGCTGACGATGCCCCCTCACGTTGATCTTCGCTCAGCGTGAGGCGAACTTCGCCCGGTGGCCGTCACCGTCCGAGAGCCTACGCTAGTGTACGCAGTGCGTCCGAGTGTTCGCTATGCGAACACCGGGGAAGGTCAGGAGCGAGAGGTGCCGTCTGTGGGAGACGGACGGCACGAGGTCACTCGCCCGGACAAGCGGAGAGGAGAGAGGCGCCATGAGAAGCAAGCTGCGATTCAACCTGGTACTGGCGACGGCGCTCGTCGCGCTGCTGGTCGCCGCGTGTGTCGAGGACGACCCGGCCGACCCCGTGGCCGAGGAGCCCGACCCGGAGCCCGACGACGAGGAGGACGACCCCGTCGAGGTCGACGAGGCGGACATTCCCGACGAGATCGTGTTCGGCAACGCGATCGCCATGACCGGCCCGAACAACGCCGGGGCGGGCCTGTCCCAGATCCCCTCCTACGACCTCTGGGTCGAGGACGTGAACGCTGAGGGCGGGATCTACGTCGAAGAGTACGACCAGCGGATCCCCGTCCGGATCGAGCGGATGGACGACACGAGCGACGTCGGCACCGCGGTGCAGTTGGTGCAGCAGATGCTCGCCGACGACGACATCCACTTCGTCCTGCCCCCGTGGGGCACTGCGGCGAACTTCGCCATCGCCCAGGACGTGAGCGACGCGCAGAGCCCGGTGATCGGCTGCACGGTCGGGTCCCGCGACCTGGTGGAGCAGGCGGAGAACTTCCCCTACTTCTACACCATGCTCAACCAGGCGCACGACCAGGGAGCGGCGCTCGTCGAACTGCTCGACGAGCTCGGCGTCGAGACCGTGGGCATCATCCACCACGACGACCTGTTCGGGATCGAGTTCAACGAGTTCGTGGAGCCTGCGCTGGCCGACGCGGGGTTGGACATCGTCCACCACGCCACCTACCCGGTCAATCCGGAGGACCTGTCATCGACGTTGCGCGCGGTGCAGGACGCTGACCCGGACGCGTTCCTCGCCTTCTCGTACCCCCCGGAGAGCTTCCTCATCACCAACCAGGCCATGGAGATCGGCTACAACCCCGACGTGTTCATGGCCGCCGTCGGCGTCGCCTTCCCGCCGTATCGCGACGCGTTCGGCCCGGCCGCCGAAGGCGTCATCGGCACCGGCGCGTGGAACCCCAACGTCGACATCGAGGGAGCACGCGGGTACTTCGACCGGCACGTGGAGATGCACGACCAGGAGCCGGACCGCTGGGCGTCGGCGGCCTGCTACGCCACCGGGCAGGTCCTGCAGCAGGCCATCGAGGCGGCCGGCACGCTGGACCCGGTGGCGGTGAAGGAGGCGCTCGACACCACCGAGTTCGACACGATCCTCGGGACCTTCCAGTTCGAGAACCAGCTCAATCCCGTCTACCCCGGCGGGATCGGGCAGTGGCAGGACGGTGAGTTCGAGATCGTCAGCCCGACCGCCGACCGTACGGCGGACCCGGTCTTCCCCAAGCCGGACTGGCCCGACGAGTAGGCCGCCGACGGCGCGCTGCGGCTCCGGGCACCTCCTGGCCATCTGAGGAGGTGCCCGGGTCCGGGCGCCGGACGGTCCGCAAGGGGATCGAGCACCTGAGACGGAGCACCGTGTCGTGATCTCTGCCGCCGTCAACATCGTGGTCACGGGGCTGATCCTGGGCGGGATCTATGCCCTCATCGCCGTGGGCCTGAGCCTGCAGTACGGCGTGGGCCGGGTCCTGAACGTCGCGCACGGCGAGTTCATCATCCTGGGGGCGCTCGTGACCTTCAGCGTCGTCACGGTGCTCGGCATCAACCCCTTTCTCGGCCTCGCGCTCATCGTGCCGGGCCTGTTCGGCATCGGGTTCGTCCTCGACCGCACGATCTTCAACGAGCTGCGACGCACGTCGATGAACGACGACCACTTCGAGGGCAGGTCGCTGCTGGCCGCCTTCGGGCTGCTGTTCGTCGTCCAGAACCTGATGCTGCTCTACTGGGGGTCGAGCAACCTCGGCTACACCTTCCTCAACGTCTCCGTCGAGCTGTTCGGGCGGCGGTACGGACTGAACCGGCTGGTTGCCCTGCTGGTCGCCGTCACGGTGAGCGTCGCCTTCTACCTGTTCATCCGCCACGCGCGTCTGGGCAAGGCGATCCGCGCGGCCGCCGAGTCGCGGGACATGGCCGCGGTGCTGGGCGTCAACCGACGGGTGGTCCTGGCGAGCTGCTTCGGGCTCGGTGCCGCGCTGGCCGGCCTCGCGGGCCTGCTCTACAGCATGATGTTCGACATCCAGGCCGGTCGCGGGATCGATCTGACGGTGATCGCGATCGTCGTCGTGGTCGTCGGCGGGTTGGGCAGCATCACCGGCAGCCTGATCGGAGGCTTCCTGCTCGGGCTCGTCATCGCCCTGGTCAACTACGTCGACCCGAGTCTGTCGCTCGTGGCCTTCTACCTCATCTTCATCCTGGTGCTGTTGATGAAGCCCTCCGGTCTTCTCGGCAGGCAGCTCCATGCTGATTAGCACGATCCTCAGCGAGGAGAAGCCGGCGCTCGTCGCGATCCCGGTCACGATCGCGGCGCTCGCCGTGGCGCCGCGGGTCCTTCCCGCCTCCATCGCGATCACGCTCATCACGGTGCTGATGTACGCCATCCTCACGCTGAGCTGGGCGATGTTCTCGGGCCCGACCCGGTACGTCTCGCTGGCCACCTCGGGCTTCTTCGGGATCGGCGTCTACGTCACGGCGGTGCTGCGCGACGCGCTCCCCATCGAGGTGCTCGTCCTGTTGGGCGGGATCGCCGTGTTCGTCGTCGCCGCCGGGATCGGGATCCTGACGCTGCGGCTTCGGGGCGCCTACTTCATCCTGTTCACGTTCGGCGTGGCCGCGCTGATCCGCAGCTTGGTCCACTGGTCGGAGACCAACCTCGCTGGGCGGGTCGGCAGGCACGTGAGCGGGGCCAGCAACGACGTCGTCTACCTGCTGCTGCTCATCCTGTTCGCCATCGCGCTGGTCGGCGCCTTTTTGTTGCGGCACTCCAGCGCCGGCCATGCCTTGCAGGCGATCGGCGAGAACCAGGACGCCGCGTCACACATGGGCATCAACGTCACCCGTCTGAAGGTGATCACCTTCGCGGCGAGCTCCGCGCTGATGGGGGCCACGGGCGCGGTCATGGCGGCGCGCTTCCGCTACGTCGACCCCAACGTGGCGTTCAATCCGCTGATCGCGTTCCTGCCGGTGTTGATGGCCATCCTCGGCGGGACCACGAGGCTCTACGGGCCGCTGCTCGGGGTGGCGATCCTGATGGTGCTCCAGGAGCTGCTCATCACCGAGTACCCCCAGGTGTACCTGCTGGTGTTCGGGGCGACGCTGGTCGCGGTCGTGCTGTGGCTGCCGGGCGGGCTCGTGGTGCTCGCCCAGCGTTGGTACATCAGGCTGAAGATCCGGTGGATCAAGACGCGGATGCGCATCACCCGCTTCCGGCGGATCCGGGCGGCCGCGAGGACGTGACGATGCTCGAAGTGAACGACCTGTCCCACAACTTCGGCGGCCTCCAGGCCGTCGACGGGATCGACTTCAAGGTGACCCAGGGCGAGATCGTCGGGCTCATCGGGCCGAACGGTGCCGGCAAGACCACGGTGTTCAACCTGATCTCGGGGGCCATCAGGCCGCGCCGCGGATCGATCCGCTTCAAGGGCGAGGAGATCGGCGGCCTCCGGCCGGACGAGATCAGCCAGCGAGGTCTGGCGAGGACCTTCCAGACCCCGAAGCTGTTCCTCGACATGACGGCGTTCGAGAACGTCCGGCTTGCGCTCATCTACGGCAACCGCGACCGCTCCTTCCGCTACGAGCAGGCGGAGAGCGAGGTCAACCAGTTGATGGCCACGATGGGGATCCTCGCCGATCGCCACAAGCCGGTCCGTGACCTGTCGCTCGCGAGCCGCAGGTACCTGGAGATCACGCGGGCCATCGCGATGAACGCCGAGATGCTGCTCCTCGACGAGTCCATGGCGGGCCTCACGTCGGCCGAGCTCGAGCTGTCCAAGAAGCTCCTGCGCCAGCTGAGCGAGCGCGGCGTCACCATCCTGATGATCGAGCACGTCATGGAGGCGATCATGGAGGTCTGCGACCGCATCGTCGTCATGCACTTCGGTCGCAGGATCGCCGAGGGGACGCCCGATCAGATCGCCGCCGACCCCACGGTCCGCGGCGTCTACCTGGGGGAGTAGCGTGCTGCGCGTCCACAAGCTCAACGTCGCCTACGGGCCGGTCAAGGCCCTCTGGGACGTCTCCCTGGCCGTCGAAGAGGGCGAGGTCGTCGCCGTCCTTGGTGCCAACGGTGCCGGCAAGTCCACGCTCGTCAAGACGATCGTCGGCCTGATGGAGCCGAGCTCAGGCATGGTGAAGCTCATGGGCCAGCGCATCGAGGGCAGGGAGCCCCACCGGATCAGCGAGCTCGGCGTCGCCTACGCGCCCGAGGGCGGCGGGATCTTCAAGGACATGAGCGTGCGCGAGAACCTCGAGATGGGCGCGTACCACCGGCGGGCATGGGGACGCCGCGACAAGACGCTCGAGCGCGTGTTCCGGCTCTTCCCCGTCCTCGAGGAGCGCGAGCGCAGACTGGCGCGGAACCTGAGCGGCGGAGAGCGGCAGATGCTGGTGATCGGCCGGGCGCTCATGGGCCTGCCGACGCTGTGCATCTTCGACGAGCCCTCGATCGGGATGTCCCCGGTGCTCGTCGCCGAGGCCTTCCACGTGATCCGGCAGTTGCGCGACGAGGGCATCACCGTCCTGCTGATCGAGCAGAACGTGCAGAAGAGCCTGGCGATCGCCGACCGGGCCTACGTGCTCGCGAACGGCCGGGTGGTCCTCGAGGGAGACGCGGATGCGCTCGAGTCGGACCTGCTCGACAAGGCCTACCTCGGGCTGTGATCCGTGTTGCGGAGCGGAGGAGCGGGTGAGGCAGAGCGGGTGAGGGGAATCGAACCCCCGTTCCGAGCTTGGGAAGCTCGTGTTCTACCATTGAACTACACCCGCGAGGCGGCGCAGCGGGGACGGCGCCGGCTGCGGAAGGTACTCGTCCGGCATCGCGGGCCGCAATGTGCGGCGCTGCGCCCGCTGGGTCAGCCGACGGCGGCACCGTCGAGGCCAAGGCCAGCCAGCTCCCGCCGCAGACCGGCGAAGTCGACGTCCTCGACCGGCACGAACCGCGCCAGTTCCGCCTCGCCGAGCGCATCGGCGACCGCGCCGACCTCGTGCGCCGCCAGCAGGGCGGTCCGGATGTGCTCCCGGGTGTCCTCCGGCAGGCTCGCGCGCGCCACCAGCGGCTGCACCGGATGCGGTCCGAGGGCCGCGATCGTGCGCAGCGTGGCCGCCAGCGAGGGGTCCTCACGCGCACGCCGGCGCCAGACGGTCGAGTCGATCGCTGCGGCGTCCACCTCCCCGGCGATGAGCAGCTCGAGCGACCGCAGGTGCGACCCGGAGCGCGTGAGCTCCACGTCAGCGCGATCGATGCCGGCGCCGGCGAGCGCCAGACGCAGGCTGTAGTAGCCGCTGAGGCTGACCTCGTCGTTGTACGCGAGCCGGCACCCGACCAGCTCGTCGATCGACCGCGGGCCGTCGGCAGTGGCCAGCAGGTCGCCGTAGTACACCGCCTGACCGAGGGCGCGAGGGTCGGTCGGAGCCCAGGCCGCGCCGACGAGCTCGACCGCCGGTCGCGCGCCGGCCGTGAGCGACACGTACGAGCTGGCACACACGAAGGCGAGGTCGACCTCGGCGGCGGCGAACTGCCCGTCGTCCCCGGGAAGGGGACCGGACCGGCACGTGTCGAACGTCACCTCGACAGGCGTGTGCAGCCGGTCGGCGAGGTAGCCCGCGAGCGCCTCGAACAGGTGCGCGGGGATGCTCGGCGACAGATAGGTGAGCAGGCGGAGGGTCATGCAGGCGGATCCCGCGCCGGTTGCAAGGCAACCCTACGCCGTCAGCCTCCGCCTGTCCGGTCCGACGTCCGACGCGGCACGCCGGCGGCGTAGGATGCGCCCGCGCGAGGAAGGGACCCGAGGTGATCCTGTCGGACCGAGACATCAGGGCGCAGCTCGACGCCGGTCGAGTCGTGATCGATCCCCTGGACAAGGACGCGATCCAGCCGTCCAGCGTCGACCTGCGCGTCGGGGACACCTTCCGGGTGTTCGCGAACCACCGCCGGTCGTTCATCGACGTCCGCGACCCGATGGAGGACCTCACGGAGGACGTCAAGGCCACCGACGACGAGCCGTTCGTGCTCCACCCCGGCGAGTTCGTGCTCGGCAGCACGCTCGAGCAGATCGCCCTGCCCGACGACGTGGTCGCCAGGGTCGAGGGCAAGAGCAGCCTCGGCCGCCTCGGACTGCTCATCCACTCGACGGCGGGGTTCGTGGACGCCGGCTTCACGGGACACCTCACCCTCGAGCTGAGCAACGTCGCCAACCTCCCGATCGCCATCTATCCGGGGATGCGCATCGGGCAGCTGTGCTTCTTCCAGATGAGCTCGCCGGCGGAGCGGCCGTACGGCTCACCCGAGCTCGGCTCGAAGTACCAGGGCCAGCGGGGCCCGACGCCGTCGCGGTACTTCGAGAACTACGACCGGTAGCGCCGGCCGTCGGTCACCACGACCCGCCGCCTCCACCGCCTCCGCCGGACCCCCCACCTCCGCCGCCGCTCGACGACGGCGAGGTGGTGGTGCCGCTGCTCGAGGTGCGGACCCCCTGGTAGCCGCTGGACGACGCCCACCAGGTCGTCCCGGTGGCCGCGCCGGCACCGGCCGACGCGGCGAGCTCGCGCAGCAGCGGCCCGAACCGGTCGTACCACGAGTCGGCCAGTCCGAGCACCACCGCGTACGGGAGCAGGCTCACCGCCGGATGGTGGTGGTCGATCCCGGGCTGGTCGGCGGCCCATTCGAGCTGGTCCGCTTCGACGGTGGCCAGGAACTCGCGGAAGGCCCGAGCCTTGCCGACGGCATCCCGGCCGGCCGAGTTCAACGGCAGCCGGTGGTGCCGCCAGATGCCGCGCACCACGAGCCAGGCCACGAACACCAGGCCCGCGACGACCGCGGCCGCGCCGAACGCCAACGGCAGGACCGCCGTGGCGACCAGCGTCCCGAGCGCGAGCGCACCGAGCAGCCCGAGGTAGGCCAGCCCCTTGATGAGCGGGGAGCGAAGCCACCGGGCGCGGTCGTGCTCGTAGCCGTGCCGGCGGAACACGTCGTAGGCGCGGCGGTGCAGCAGTGCGGTGGCCGCGGAGGCGCGCTTGGCGACGTCCGGGTCGTACTCACCGTCGAAGCGCGCGGGCGTGCCGTTGGGAAGCAACGTGGAGAGCAGGTCCGCCTCGAGCGCGTCGGGGTGGCTGCCCGGCGGGCCGGGGCGCACCACCAGGGTCGGCTCGTCGCCGTCGCCCTCGGTGCTCGTGTGCACGAGCCCGCGCTGGTCGAGGTCGATGAGCGTGCCGATCAGCAGCGACTGCTGGTCGCGGCGCAGCAACAGGCCGCCGACCTCGAGCGGTCGGTGCTCGAAGGGTGGCGCGAACACGGCGGTGGGCTGTACCCGGCCGTGGAGGTGGGGATCGGTGGCCTCGTCCCGGTAGACCAGCACGGACTTGACCGACTCGAACGCGACGAACGGGATCGCGAGCACCAGCGCGAGCCACAGGCCGGCGGCCGGAGGATCGATGTCGAGCGGACCGGCCAGGTTGCGGCTCCCCAGCGATCGGATCGAGGTGGTCGGCAGGCTGCCGGTGATGGCCGCGGCAGGCAGGTCGATGGCCACCGTCGCGGCCCGCCCCGGCGCGAAGTGGTTGAACCGCGCGGTCGCCTGTCGGCCCTCGACCGCGACCGGCGGGTCGCACGGTCGGGTCGTGCCCACCGGCCCGGCGACGCAGCGAGCCGCCAGGATCCCGCCGGGCGCCGCGATGCGCAGGTGGGTCTCGGCCACGTCGGTCGGCCACGAGAACCCGGGCACGTCGAGTCGGACCTCGGCGACGTCGGGACGGTCGTCGGGAACGAAGACGAGCCCGTCGATGTCGTAGCGGAAGCGGTAGATGTACCGACCCGGTGAGAGGTGCACGTCCGGGTTGCCGACGCGGACCCGCACACCGTCGGGGATCGACAGCGTGGTCCACTCCCACGGCTCGCTGCCCTCGCCGCGGTCGACGCCCCACACCGTGTACGAGACGTCTCCGGCCGGGCCGCCGGAGGGCAGGTCGCGGAAGATCCCCCGGCGCGACTCGCTGAACGTGACGGTGATCGTCTCGACCACCTCGAGCCGAGCATCGGCAGCGACGACGACGTCGCGATCGAAGCGGTCGATCGTGAACGCGCGGTCGCGGGCGACGAGGTCGGCCGCGAGGCCGGTCAGGGCGCCGGCTCCGAGCAGCCCCGCCACGATGATCGCCGTCCAGACGACCCTCGCGCCCGTGCGCATCAGCGTTCGAGCCCCACGACTGGTGCGTTGCGCGCCAGCACGTCGTCGACCGCGAAGGAGCGTGCGGGACCGAACCGGAACGCCCGCGCCACCAGGTTCGCCGGGAAGGTGCCGGTCAGCTCGTGGTACCGGCGCACGCGCTCGTTGGCGAAGCCGCGCGCGAAGGCGAGCCGGTCCTCGGTCTCGGTCAGCTCCCGCTGGAGATGGGCGAACCGTTCGTCCGCCCGGAGCTCGGGGTAGGACTCCGTGATCGCCAGCAGTCGCCCGAGCGCTGCGCCGAGCGTCTCCTCCGCGGCCTCTCGGTCGCGCCCCGGCGCCGCGGTCAACGCCTTGACGCGGGCGGTCGTGACCGCGGAGAGCGTCTGGCTCTCGTGCCGGACGTAGGCACCGACCGTCGCGACCACGCTCGGGATGAGGTCGTGCCGCCGCTGGAGCTGTGCCGCGACCTGGGCCCACGCCTCGTCGACACGCACCCGGGCACTGACGAGCCGGTTGTGGAGCACGACCACGGCCACGGCGAGCGCGACGACGCCCACGACGACGGCCCAGGGTGGCATGGCGACTCTCCGCTTGTCCCCCACAGCGTAAACCGTGGATCCTCCAACACCGCATCGGTGCCGCACTCGTGTGCAGGGACGCGCGGACCCGGGCCGGTCCTCAGTCCTGTTCGTCACCACGCGTGACGTAGACGACGAACGTCGCGATCCCGATGGCGGCAGCCGCCAGGATCACGCCGACGAGGCCGAGCCGGTCGACGGCGCCGTCGAGGACCTGCCGGGTGTGCGACGTGGGGTCGCTGAGGACGACCGCCACGAAGGCCGCGATGAGCAGGGTCACGCCGGCACCGATGACGCGCTGCCACACCCGGTCGAGGCCGGCGCGTCGCTGGAGGATCCGACCGGCCTTGAGGATGCGGCCGACCCGGATGATGCGCAACGTGCCGACGATCCGGAGCAGCCGCAGCAGCTGCACCGGCCCGACGGCGAAGATCACCGCGGGGATCATGACGGCCGCGAGGGCGACGAGCCAGAGGTTGCGGCGGATCCACGCGAGCTTGTGGTCGGACACCGCGAGCAGCACGATCGCCTCGGCGATGAGCACCGCGCCCGACAGGGTGTTCAGCACCGTTCCCGCCGTGCGGGCCGGGTCGTCGAACAGCGTCAGGAACACCGCCGGCACCGACGCCAGCGCCGCCACGAGCACCGGCACGGCCAAGCGTTCCTGGAGCCGGTCCGCGCGATCGACCGGGGCCGGTTCAGGCGTGGCGTCACCGGTCGAGGTCGGGTCGGGATGGCGTGGTTCGGTCACGGCCCGAGCCTACCGACGACCGCCACGCTGCCGGCCAGTGCGGCCGCGGCCACCACGACCCACGCCAGCAGCCCGAGCGCCACCGGCCTCGGACCCAGTGCCCGCAGCCGTGAGGCCCGGACCTGGGTGCCGAGGGCGAACAGCGCCATGGCGAAGCACACCCGCTCGGCAGCACCGATCCCGTCGACCACGGCGGCCGGCAGGACCTCGAGGCTGCGCACCAGGACCGCCACGACGAACCCGACCACGAACAACGGCACCAGCGGGGCGCGCTCGGCGGTGTCGTGGGGGCGGCGCCGGACGCTGAGGGCGACACCGACCACCAGCGGAGCGAGCAGCAGGACCCGGGCGAGCTTCACGACGATGGTGGTGGTCAGCGCCGTGCCGCCGAACACCTCGGCCGCGGCGACGGTCTGTCCGACGTCGTGGACCGCGGCGCCGATCCATGCTCCGGCGACCACGTCGGACAGACCGAGCCCGTGACCGACCAGCGGCAGTGCCACGATCGACACGGTGCCGAAGGCGAGCACCAGCCCGAGTGCGGCGGTCACGTCCTCCTCGTCGGCGTTGAGGGTGCCCTGCACGGCGGCGATCGCCGACGCGCCACAGATCGCGAAGCCGGCGCCGGTCAGCAGCGCCAGGTCCCGGCCGAGACCGAGCATCCGGGCCAGGGCCTGGACGCTGAAGAAGGTGCCGACGACCACCACGAGCACGAGCGCGAGGGTCGCGGGGCCGAGCACCAGGAGGTCGCCGACGACCAGCCGGAACCCGAGCAGGACCACTCCGAGCCGCAGGATGCGCCGGGCGGCGACGGCGAGACCCGCACGCGCCCGATCGAACGTCACGGGGGTGTTGCCCGCGATGATCCCGAGCGCGACGGCCACCGGGATCGCGGAGACCTGAGCGGCCGTGCGGGCGACCAGCATGGCGATCGCGGCGCCGGCGGCGGCGAGCAGGAGCCCCGGCAGATGGACGCGCGCGGTTCCCACCCGGGTTCAGGCCTCGCCGGCGGGCTCGCGATCGGAGGGCTCGGCCGCGTCCCCGTTCGGTGAGCCGGCGCCGGCGACCCCCTGGGCCGCCATGGGCAGCAGCCGGCCGCGTTGGAGCACCTCGGAGATGTCGAGCACCTCGACCTGCCCGTCCTCGAGCTCGCCCTGGCCGACCTTCTCGGCGATGCCGTCTGACAGCATGGTGGTGCAGTACGGGCAGGCGGTCGAGATCAGGTCCGGGTCGGTCGACAGCGCCTCGTCGATCCGCTCGATGTTGACGCGCTTGCCGATGTGCTCCTCCATCCACATGCGCGCCCCGCCGGCGCCGCAGCAGAACCCGTTGGACCGGCACCGGGCCATCTCGGTCGGTTGCAGGCCGGGCACCGCGGACACCACCTGCCGTGGCTTGGAGTAGACCTCGTTGTGCCGGCCGAGGTAGCACGGGTCGTGGTAGGTGATGCGCTTGTCGAGCGCGCTGGTGGCGACCAGCCGGCCGTCGTCGATCAGCTGCGACAGCACCTCGGAGTGGTGCAGCACCTCGAAGTGCCCGTCGAAGTCGGGGTACTCGTTCTTGAGCGTGTTGAAGCAGTGCGGGCACCACGCCACGATCTTCTTCGTGTCCGCTCCGACCGAGTTGAGCGTCTCGACGTTCTGCTCGGCGAGCATCTGGAACAGGTACTCCATGCCCA
>CAZSQF010000048.1:0-2140 GCA_964608935.1 uncultured Actinomycetota bacterium
CCTACACGTCGCGGACCCGCATCAGGATCCCGGCGACGATCGTGGCCACCGCGACGTAGGCGAGGAACACCCCGATCGCCAGCGCCGGCTCGAGCGGGTCGGCCATGGCCCCGGGACCCGGGCCGTTCGCCATCATCTGGTCGGACACGAACACCGAGTTGAGGGCCTGGAACGGCAACCACCGCCCGATGTCCGGGAGGAACGCCTTGATGAGGTTCTCGACCACGAACACCCACACCAGCGCGACCGTGATCGCCACGACCTGGCTGCGCAGCAGCGACCCGACCGCGACGCCCAGCAGGGCGGTCAGCGCCAGCCCCGCCGGCCCGTGCCACAGCGACTGGACGGTCGCCTCGCCGAGGTCGAGCGAGGTGCCGGCGACCACGCTGCCGACGCCCAGGACCGCGGCCACGACGGCGAGCCCGACGACGAAGAAGGCGAGGCCGTACAGCACGCCGACGACCAGCTTGGCGCTCAGCACCCGGGTGCGGCTGGGGGTGAGCTGGAGCGTCCGACCGATCGTGCCGTGGCGGAACTCGGTGGTCATGACCAGCACGGTGACGACGAGCACGATGATCGAGTTGCTGCCGATCTGGTCGATCGAGCCCGCGACCTCCGCGTCGGTGCCGCCGAAGGGGCCGGTGAACTGCTCCTCGAACACGAAGAACGCCGCCCCGAGGCCGACGAGGACCCAGCCGATCAGCGACACGACCCAGTTGGTCCGAACGGTGTTGAGCTTGCGGAGCTCGGCGAGGACGAGTCCCATCAGGCGATCCCTCCCCCGGCCGTCAGCTCCATGAAGACGTCCTCGAGCTCGGCCGTCACGGGCCGCAGCTCGCGGAGGGCGATGCCGGCGTCGAGCGCGGCACGCCCGACGGTCTCGGCGTCGACGCCCGACACGGTCAGCCCGTCGGCGGTCACGGTGACCTCGGCGCCGGCCTGCTCGAGCACCCGCGTCAGTGCCGGATCGTCGAGGCTGCTGACCGAGACGGCGCCACCGGCGGCGGCCGTGGTCAGCTCGGCCACCGAGGCCTGCGTCACCAGCTGCCCCCGCCGGATCACGATGACGTCGTCGGCCAGCCGGGCGACCTCGTTCAGCAGGTGCGAGGACACCAGGATCGCCCGGCCCTCGTCGGCGAGGCCGCGCAGCAGCGAGCGCACCCACTGGATGCCTTCGGGGTCGAGGCCGTTCGCCGGCTCGTCGAGCAGCAGCGCCTGCGGGTCGCCGAGCAGCGCCTGGGCGATGCCGAGGCGCTGGCGCATGCCGAGGCTGAACTGGCCGACGCGCTTCCTGGCCGCGTCCTTCAGCCCGACGAGGTCGAGCACCTCGTCGCAGCGGCTGCGGGGCAGGCCGGCGCTGCGGGCCGAGATCCGCAGCTCCTCGATCGCGCGTCGCCCCGGGTGGTAGCCGACCCCGTCGACGATCGAGCCGACCGTCCGGGCCGGGTCGTCGAGGTCGTGGAACGACGTGCCGAGGATGGTCGAGGTACCCGCGGTCGGCGCGGTCAGGCCGATGATCATCCGCAGCGTCGTGGACTTGCCGGCGCCGTTCGGGCCGAGGAACCCCACGATCCGGCCTGGGGGCACGTCGAAGGTCACGTCATCGACGGCGAGCTGCGGTCCGAACCGCTTGGTCAGGCCACGGACCTCCACGGCTGCGGTCATGCATGCCCCTTCTGTCGACGTGGCGGTTCGCCGGCTCACCGCCACCAGCGGGTGACGAGGTTGACGAGGACCGTCAGCACCACCGACACCACGATCATCGAGGTGATGGGGATGAAGACCCGGGTGCGATCACCGCCGAGGCGGAGGTCGCCCGGCAGCCGCCCGAACCAGTTGAACGCGCCGGTCCACACCAGCAGGCCGAGCCCGACGACCCCGAGCCCGATCACCACCAGAAGCGTTCCGACGCTGCGTTCCACGGTCGCGGAGGCTACCGGTGCCGCTGGTGACGTCGGACCTCGACCCAGCGTCCGAGGGCGCCGACGACCGGGACGAGGACCGCGCCGACGACGATGGCGGCCAGAAGGTCCCACCCGCGGATCATCGCCGCGCCGGCGCCGATCAGCACACCGAACGGGATGAGCCACAAGGGCGCGGTGGTCGAACGCCCCTCGGCGTCGAGCCGGCGCTGGGTCAG
>CAZSQF010000048.1:2240-14625 GCA_964608935.1 uncultured Actinomycetota bacterium
CCGCACTGGCCGTGGCAGCGATCGCGGCCGCGTGCGGACCGGCCGGCGACCCGGACCTCGAGGTCGGACGCGCCCAGGCCGCGGAGCCGGTCGCCGGCGCGTCGCAGGTGGTGGTCGCGGTCGCCAACCACGGCGACGGCGACGACCGGCTGGTCGGCGCTGACACCCCGGTGGCGCTCGGCGTCGAGATCCACCTCACCGAGATCGACGACGGCCAGGCCACGATGAGCCAGGTCGACGAGGTGGCGATCCCCGCCGGCGAGACGTTGCGCTTCCGGCCCGGTGGCCTCCACCTCATGCTGGTGGTGCCCGACGAGTCGGTGCAGGTGGGCGCTACCTTCGACCTCACGCTGCGCTTCGACCGCTCCGGCGACGTGACCGTGCCCGTAGAGGTGGTGGACCTGCTTGACCTCGCCGAGGACACCTTCGACGGTGACCGCTAGGTGATGATGCGACGCCTGCTGCCCGTCGCGCTGCTGGCCCTCGCGGTGGCGGTCACAGCGTGCGGGCCGTCGAGCCCGACCGCCGCGGTCGCGCGCGGGCTCGAGCCCGGCGACGACGGGTGGCACGGGCTCCCGCTCGAGGTCGATCGGACGATGCCCGACGTCCGCCTGACCGACGTACACGGTGACCCGGTCGACCTCGCCGCCGACACCGCCGGCGACCCGACCCTGCTGTTCTTCGGCTACACCCACTGCCCCGACATCTGCCCGGTGCACATGGCCGCGATCGCCGCAGCGATGCGCGCCGTGGACGTGACCACCCACGACCTCGACGTCGTGTTCGTGTCCGTCGACCCCGAGCGCGACACACCCGAGCGCATCGGCGAGTGGCTGGGCCACTTCGACTCGCGCTTCGTCGGCCTGCACGGGGACATCGACGTGATCGCCGACGCGCTCGGCCGGCTCGACCTGCCCGGCCCGGTCGTCGAGGGCCCCGACCCGCGCGGCGAGGGTGATCTGATCGGCCACCCGGCGCAGGTGATCGGCTTCGACGCCGACGGTCGGGCGCAGCGCGCGTGGCCGTTCGGGACCCGCCGCGCCGACTGGGTCAACGACCTGCCGCGGATCGTCGAGGAATGGTCGTGAACGTCGCCTGGTGGTGCTCGAGCACCGGCCAGGTGTGGACCTGGCGCTACACGCCGCTGCTCGGCGTGTGGGTGGTGGCGGGCACGCTCGTCGGCACCTACCTCGCCGCGCACCGGCGGGCGGGCCGGCCGCTCGACCCGCGCCGGCTCCGGGCGTGGGTGGGCGGCGTCGCCGTGATCGTCGCCGTGTCGGAGTGGCCGGTGGGCCAGCTCGGCGCCGGCTACCTCGCGACGCTGGGGATCGGCCGCTACGTCGTGTTCACGATGGTTGTCGCCCCACTGCTGCTCGCCGGGCTTCCGACGTGGCTGGTCGACCGCTGGCTGCCGTGGGGCAGCCGCCGGCAGCGCGCCGTGTCATTCGTCACCGCCTGGCCGGTCGCACTGCTGATCTTCAACGCGGTGCTGTTCGGCACCCACCTGCCGGTCACGATCGACACGCTCAAGACGACCCAGCTCGGGTCGTTCGGGGTGGACGTGCTGCACCTGTCGGCGGCGCTGGTGTGGTGGTGGCCGGCGCTGCGCCGCGAGCCCGAACGCGGGGCGATCGAGGAGCCGCTGCGGGCGTTCTACCTGTTCGGGTCGTCGGTGCTGATGTTCGTGCCGGCGGCGTTCCTGACGTTCTCGCCGCTGCCGCTGTACGGGCTGTACGAGCTCGCCCCGCCGCTGTGGCTCGGGTTCGACCCGTTGGTGGACCAGCAGGCCGCCGGCATCGTGATGAACGTGGTGGGCGGGTTCATGCTGTGGGGCATCATCGCGGTGCTGTTCCTGCGCTGGGCGCGCGAACGGCAGCATGAGGACACGGTGACCAAGCGCGAGCGAGACGACCGCATCCTCGCCCGCATCCGCGACCTCGACGCCGGCGATCCCGAAGGCGCCCAGCAGCCGTGACGCGCCCCCGGCCCCGCCCCCACCACGTGGGGAGTGCGACGGCCCGTGGTGCCCGCGAGGCTCCCCAGGTCGTACGCGAGGTGGGGCGCGCCGGCGGGGCCGGCGCCGGCCGCTACGCCTCGAGGGGGTCGCCGGGGATGGGCAGGCCGAGGCGGAGGCGGTCGAGGGCCTCCTCGGGGTCCATGCCCGCCGGCAGGCGCGAGCGCACCACCCGCGCCGGGATGCCGACCACGATCGAGAACGGCGGGATGTCGCGGTTGACCACGCAGTGGCTGCCGATCACCGAGCCGTGGCCGACGTCGACCCCGCGCAGGATCGAGGCCTTCTCCCCGATCCACACGTCCCCGCCGATGCGCACGGGCGCGGTGACGATGCCCTGGTCTTTGATCGGCACGTCGAGCCGGTCGGTGTTGTGGTCGAAGTCGCACACGTAGATCCAGTCGGCCAGGATCGACGCGTCGCCGACCTCGACGTCGAGGTAGGTGTTGATGACGTTGTCGTGGCCCATGACCACCTTGGTCCCGAGCGTGAGCTGGCCCTCGTGAGCGCGCAGCTTGCTGTCGTTGCCGAGCCAGCACCACGGGCCGACGACGACCCTGCCGAACCCACGCCTGGCGAACAGCTCGACCCGCTTGCCCGTGAACACCATGCCCTGGAGCTCGACCCGTTGGCCGCGCGCGGCGGCGCCGGCGCGGTGGGCGAGGTAGCGGCGGTAGAGGGCGAGGTGCGTGGGGGTGAGCATCCGTCGTTCGACCGCGAAACGCACGGCCCGTCGCCATCCCCAGCGGGGATAGCGCAACCGCAGCGGCGGGCGCCGGACGTGCGGGGGGACGTCTGCGCCGGCGAACAGGTCGTGGGCGAGGTGGGAGGCGCGGCGCAGGCCCTCCCGGGCGGTCTCGACGCGGACGGCGGCCTCGACGTGCTCCCGGTGCAGCCGGTGGATCGTGTCCGCGTCGGGGCTCACGCCGGGCCGGCCTTCCGCGCGTGGAGGATGAGGTTGTAGAACAGCGACCGGGGCACGACCCGGGCCAGCACGGCGTCGTCGAAGCGGTGCAGCGCGGTGTAGCCGTGCAACGCGGTCAGCGCCCACCGCAGACCGAGCACCCCCGGGCGGATCGAGCCCTCGATGGTGCGGACCGCCCACCCGAACCAGTTGGCGGTGAGCTCCTCGGTGAGGACCTCGACCTCGTCGAAGCCCGCGATCCGGGTCAGGTGTTCGACGTCCTTGGGACGGAAGGTGTGCAGGTCGACCTCGTGCTCGAGCGCCGCCAAGGCCTCGTCTTCGGGGCTGCCACCGGCCTCGCGGATCGACGGCTTGCGCAGGTCGCTGAGGCCCGGGACGGCCGTCACGGCGCGGAAGGCACGGTAGGTGGTGCGCTTGACCATCCACGACAGCTTGTCGCCGAGCTCGGTCGGCTCGCCGGCGATCACCAGCCGCCCACCGGGCTTGAGCACGCGGTGCATCTCGCGCAGGGCCGCGCCCGGGACCGGCAGGTGGTGGATGAAGGCGTGCCCGATCACGAGGTCGAAGCTCGCGTCGTCGTAGGGCAGGGCCTCGGCGTCCCCCTGACGCGTGGCGATGTCGAGCCCGTGCTCGCGCCCGTTGGTCGCGCACACCTCCAGCATCCCCGACGAGATGTCGGTGGCCTCGAGCCGCGCGTCGGCGAGGCACTCACCGAGCGCGAGGTTGATGAGGAAGAAGCCGGTGCCGGCACCGACCTCGAGGACCCGCTCGAACTTGAACCCTTCGGGGACCACCTTCCGGAACCGGTCGCGGGCGTAGTCGATGCAGCGCTCGTCGTACGAGATCGAGAACTTGTCCTCGTAGGTCGCCGCCTCCCAGTCGTGATAGACGGCCTGCTTCTGCTTGACGTCGAGCGCGCTCAGGTCGGCCACCGCACGGAGGCGGGGTCGGTCGGACGCGGTCGGTTCGACGGACACGCCTGGCTCCTATCGGCCGGAGAACTCGGCCTTGCCGGGGCCGTGCTCGATGAAGCTGGCGATCCCGGTGCGGGCATCGTCGGTCGCGAAGCACTCCGCGAACAGGGACCGCTCGAGCCGCAGCGCCTGGTCGAGGGGCAGCTCGCTGCCGTCGTCGAGGGCGCGCTTGGCCAGCCGCAACGCGAACGGTCCCGCGGCGTAGCGCGCTGCGGCGTCGAGCGCCTGCTCCTTGAGGTCGTCGGGAGAGAACACCGCGTCGACGAGCCCGATCCGCTCGGCCTCGGCCATGTCGACCATCCGGCCCGAGTAGATCAGCTCCTTGGCCCGCGACAGTCCCACCAGCCGCGGCAGCCGCTGGGTGCCGCCGGCGCCGGGGATGAGCCCGAGCAGGATCTCGGGCTGGCCCATCTTGGCGTCGGCGGCGGCGAAGCGGAAGTCGCACGCCATCGCGAGCTCGCAGCCGCCGCCGAGGGCGTAGCCGCTGACCGCAGCGATGGTGACCATCGGAACGCCGGCGAGCGCGTCGAGGGCGCGTTGGAGAGCGAGCCCCGAACCGGCCATCTGCGCGTAGGTCCGGTCGGGGAACTCCTTGACGTCGGCGCCGGCGGCGAACACCTTGGCGCCGCCCCACACGACCACGGCCCCGACGTCGTCGTGGTCGTCGGCGGCACGGGCGGCGGCCTCGATCTCCTCGGACACCTGGTGCGACAGCGCGTTCATCGGCGGCCGGTCGATCCGTATCGTCCCGACCCGGCGCTCCGCGTCGACGTCGAGGGAGACGAACTCGCCCACGGCTAACGGCTCCTGTAGGGGACACAACGGTCCGGAGCGTAGTCGTTCCCCGCTCGGCCAGAAGTGGTTGACTGGTCCAGTCACTAGACCATATGATCGTGTCCCGCCGCCACGAGGACGCCACGGTGACCGTCGACGACGCACCGGCCCTGCGGCCGTTCGCCCGCCCCGCGCTGTACGAGGTCATCGCCGAGCGGCTGCTGTCCCACGTCGTCCAGACCGAGCTGTCCCCGGGCGACAAGCTGCCCGGCGAACGTGAGCTGGCGCGCCGGCTCGGGGTGTCGCGCACCACCGTCCGGCAGGCCATCGTCGCGCTTCAGACCCAGGGCATCCTCGAGGTGCGACACGGCGGTGGCACCTTCCTGCGCCACCTCGACCCTCACTCCCGTGCCGTGTCGCAGCTCGTGTCGCGCCGGCGCCGGCTGCCCCAGGTGCTCGAGGCCCGACGGGTGCTCGAGGTGCCGATCGCCGAGCTGGCCGCCCGGCGGCGCACCGACGACGATCTCGAACACATCGAACGCACCCTGGAGCGGATGCGCTCCGAGATCGCGGCCGGCGAGATCGGTGTCCGCGGCGACGGCGAGTTCCACGCCGCGGTGACCGCCGCGGCGCACAACCCGGTGCTCGCCGAGCAGATGGCGCACCTGGCAGAGGCCATCGCCGAGACGCGCAGCGAGTCGCTGTCCCAGCCGGGCCGGCCACCCCGCTCCCTCGCGGACCACGAGGCGATCACCGTGGCCGTCCGTGCCGGGGACCCGGAGGCGGCCGGGGCGGCCATGCGCGCCCACATCGACCACGTCGCCGACCTCAAGCTGTTCGCGTGGGACCCGACCGCCGACGGTGACCGTGCGTCCTCGAAGGGCCGCCGATGACAACCCTGACCCGCCCCGGGACCGCCTACCGCCGGCCGCGGCTGTCGGCGGCCGACCTCACGCCGCTGCCCGACGTCGGCCCCGACCCCGCCCCCGACGACCCCCTCGCCTACCCCGGCTACGCCGAGCGGCTCGCGCGGGCCCGGACCGAGAGCGAGGGCGACGAGTCGGTCGCCGTCGGCATCGCGACCCTCGGCGGCGAGGAGATCGTGGTGGCCCTGGGCCGGTTCGACTTCCTCGGCGGCTCGATGGGCCAGGTGCACGGCGAGCGGGTCGTGCAGGCGATGGCCGCCGCGGTTCGGCTCGGGCTGCCGTTCCTGGCCGTGACCTCCTCCGGCGGGGCCCGGCTCCAGGAGGGCATGGTGGCGCTGCGCCAGCTGCCCCGCACCGCCGAGGGGGTCCGCAGGCTGCGTGCCGCCGGCCTCCCGGTGCTGACACATGTCCGCCATCCCACCACCGGGGGCGTCTACGCCTCCTACGGGTCGCTGGCCGACGTGTCGGTCGCCGACGCCGGCGCGGTCGTCGGGTTCGCCGGACCGCGGGTCGTCGAGGCCATCACGGGTGAGCCGGTCGGCGACGACAGCCACACCGCCGAGGCTGCGTTCACGGCGGGGCTCGTCGACGCCGTGGTGGAGCCCGACGACGCGGATGCACTGCTCGCCCGGTGGGTGCGACTGGTCCATCCGGCGCGACGCGGCGGCGCGCTCCCCGCGGCGGCGCACGTCGACGAGCCGGTCGTCGAGCACGATGCGTGGGACGCGGTCGAGCGTGCCCGGCGTCCCGACCGGCCCTCGGCCCGCGACCTCCTCGCCGACGTGTTCGACGAGCACCTGGAGATGCGTGGCGACCGTGCCGGCGAGGACGACCCCGCCGCCGTGACGGCCGTGGCACGGCTCGGACAGCGTCAGGTGGTGGTCGTCGGGATGGACCGGCGTGGGCGGGCCGACGCACCGGGCCGCCAGCCGGGCCGGCTCACCGCTGCCGGCTACCGCAAGCTGCGCCGGGCGCTGACGCTGGCAGGACGATGGCACCTGCCGGTCGTCGCGATGATCGACACGCCCGGCGCCGACCCGTCGCCCTCGTCGGAGCGTGCCGGCCTTGCCGCCGCGATCGCGGAGACGTTCATTGCGATGCTGTCGGTCGAGACCCCGACGGTCGCCGTGGTCACCGGCGAGGGCGGATCGGGGGGCGCGCTCGCCATCGGGTGCGCCGACCGGCTGCTCATGCAGGACGACGCCGTGTTCGAGGTGATCGCCCCGGAGGGCGCGGGAGCGATCCTCCACCGCGACGCGACCCGCGCCGAGGAGGTCGCGCCGCGGCTCCGGCCGACGGCCGCGGACGTCCGGCGCCAGGGGATCGCCGACCGGGTCCTGCCCGGCCCCACGACGTTCGACCCCAACACGGCCGTGACCGCGCTGCGCGCCGAGCTCGCCGCCACCCTCGCCGACCTGGACGCCGACGGGGACCGGCTCGCGCGACGCCGGGAGCGCTTCGGGCCGGGAACCGGCTGATCGCAGCGATCCCTGCCGGTGGGGGCTGCGAGGGAATCCCGCCCGGGAAGCGGACGGTTCGTCGCTAGCCTCCGGCCGGCGCCGCAGGGCGTACGACGGTGGGCGCCACGGAGGTCGAGGTGGTGCCCGTGCCGTGGTACGCGGTGCTCTCGGCGACGCTGCCGGTCGTGCTCCTCGCGGTCCTGGTGCTGCGCCGTCAGCCGCTCGCGCGCAGCGCGTGGGTCGCGGTCCTGGCCGCGGCGGTGCTGGCAGCCGCGCCCTTCGGCCTGTCGGGCCCCGAGGTCGGGGTCGCGGCCATCCGCGGTGCGTGGACCGGCGCCTGGATCCTGCTGATCGTGCTGCCGGCGCTGCTGCTGTTCGAGGTGTTGGACCAGTCGGGTGCGCTCGACCGGCTCGCGGAGGCCGCCGACCAGCTCGCCCCCACCGAGGGCCGCCGGCTCCTGCTGCTCGCCTGGGTGCTGCCGTCGTTCCTCCAGGGCGCCGCCGGGTTCGGTGTCCCGATCGCGATGACCGCGCCGATGCTCGTCCGCCGCGGGATGGCACCGGTCACCGCCGTCGCAGCCTGCCTCATCGGCTACCAGTGGTCGGTCACGTTCGGGTCGATGGGATCGAGCTACTTCATGGCCGAGGCGACGGCGCGGCTGGCCCAGCCCGACGCGCGCTCGTTCGCGCTCCGTGCCGGAGTCGTCCTCGCCGTGACCGCGATCCTGTCGGGGCTGCTGGTGCTGACCCGCGGCCGGCGCTCCCCCGGTGACCGGTGGCGCGCGCTCGCCCTCGGCGCGGTGATGGGGCTCGTGCTGGTCGCCGTGGTCGCGGCTCAGCCGGCGCTCGGATCGACCGCGGCGGGGCTGGCCGGGCTGATCGCGGCCTGGTGGCTCCTGCCCGCTCGCGGGGCCGCGCGACCCACCGCCACGAGCCTCGGGGTGGCGGGGATGCCCTACGTCGTCCTGACGGCCGCCGCGACGATCGGCTTCGGGGTGCCGGTGGTCCGCCGGCTCTTGGCACAGGTGCCCGAGATCGCCCCGGTCCTGCCGGGCGCGACCGCCGCGTTCGGCTTCTCCACCGCCGAGGCCGCCGTGACGCCCACGTTCCGGCCGCTGCTCCACCCGCTGCCGTACGTGCTGCTCGCGGTCGTGGTCGCGGTCGTCTCCTACCGCCGCCGGGGCTGGTGGCCGGCCGCCGCCGGCCGCCGGATCGTCACCAGCTGGTTCCGCCGCTCGACCGGGGTGACAGGATCCATCGCCGGCCTGACCGTCCTCGCAGCGATCCTGACCGAGGCCGGCATGGTGACCGCGGTCGCCGGGGCGCTCGCCGGCTCGCTCGGGCTGGCCTTCGTCGCGGTGTCGGCGCCGCTGGGCGCGTTCGGGACGGTCCTGACGGGATCGACCACCGCGTCGAACGCGCTGTTCAGCTCGCTCCAGGCCGAGGTCGCCGCGGCGCTGGCGATCGCGCCGGCGGTGCTGCTGTCGGGCCAGACCGCCGGCGGCAACGTCGGCAACGCCCTCTCACCAGGCGTGGTCGCGGTCGGCAGCGCCGCCGCCGGCGCGCACGGGCGCGAGGGCGAGGTGCTGCGCCGCAACACCCGCGACGCCGTGCTGCTGATCGCGGTCGTGGCGGTCATGGTCACGATCCAGGTGGCCCTGCTGCGGTAGCGCGTGTCCGCCAGGAACACCCCCGGTTGAGGGTGCTTCCGGGGCCACCTAGCCTGGCTCGCGGACGCGATCGACGGATCCGACGGGTCCGACCGAGCAGGAACCGGGGACAGGGAGAGGTCGACGATGAGCCACATGGTGCGAGCGGGGATCGTGCAGCTGAAGTGGACCGGCGACAGCGCGTCCACCCTCGACGAGCACGAACGCCGGGCGCGGGACGCCGCCGAGCAGGGCGTGCAGGTGATCTGCTTCCAAGAGCTGTTCCACGGCCCCTACTTCTGCCAGGTCCAGGATCCGGAGTTCCACCGCTTCGCCGAGGCGATCCCGGAGGGCGAGACGACCCAGCGCTTCCAGGCGCTGGCCGCCGAGCTCGGGATGGTGATGATCCTCCCGCTGTACGAGAAGGAGCAGGCCGGGTTCCTGTACAACACCGCCGCCGTTATCGACGCCGACGGGACCTATCTCGGCAAGTACCGCAAGACCCACATCCCGCAGCTGCCCGGCTTCTGGGAGAAGTTCTACTTCCGGCCCGGCAACCTCGGCTACCCGGTGTTCGACACCGCCGTCGGTCGCATCGGCGTGTACATCTGCTACGACCGCCACTTCCCGGAGGGCTGGCGGGCGCTCGGCCTCGCCGGCGCCAAGCTCGTGTTCAACCCCTCGGCGACCAGCCGCGGGTTGTCGTCGCACCTGTGGCAGCTCGAGCAGACCGCGGCCGCGGTCGCCAACCTCTACTACGTCGGCGCCATCAACCGCGTCGGCGTGGAGCCGCTCGGCGACAACGACTTCTACGGCACGTCCTACTTCGCGGACCCACGCGGGCAGCTGGTCGGCGCGCCGGCATCGGACACCGACGAGGAGCTGCTCGTCCGCGACCTCGACCTGACCATGGTCGACGAGGTCCGCGCCCAATGGGCGTTCTATCGCGACCGCCGCCCCGACCTCTACGACCCGCTGACCGCGCCGTAGCCGGCGCCGACCACCGACAGGAGGGGGCTCGACCATGCGCACGCTCATCACCGGAGGACAGGTCGTCAGCGCCACCGGCGTCCAAGCGCAGGACGTGCTGGTCGACGGCGAACGGATCGCCGCCGTGCTCGAACCCGGGACGCAGGCGCTCGGCTCGATCACCGCCGACGAGGTGGTGGACGCGACCGGCCGGTACGTCATCCCGGGCGGCATCGACGCCCACACCCACATGGAGATGCCCTTCGGCGGCACCCACTCGAGCGACACGTTCGAGACCGGCACCATCGCGGCCGCGTTCGGCGGCACGACCACGATCATCGACTTCGCGATCCAGCGCACGGGAGAGCAGGTGCGCGAGGGGCTCGACACGTGGTTCGAGAAGGCCGAGGGCAACTGCGCCATCGACTACTCGTTCCACATGATCCTCGGCGGCATCGACGACGCCGCGCTGAAGGAGATGGACAGCCTCGTCGACGAGGGCATCACCAGCTTCAAGCTGTTCATGGCCTACCCCGGGGTGTTCTACTCGGACGATGGCCAGATCCTGCGCGCGATGCAGCGCGCCGGCTCCAACGGGGCGATGATCTGCATGCACGCCGAGAACGGCATCGCCATCGACGTGCTGGCCGAGCAGGCCGCGGCGCGCGGTGACACCTCGCCCCTCTACCACGGGGTGACCCGGCCGTCACGGCTCGAGGGCGAGGCGACGCACCGCGCGATCCAGCTCGCGCTGGTCGCCGGCTCGCCGGTGTACTTCGTGCACCTGTCGGCGAGCGAGGCGCTCGCCGCGGTTGCCGCGGCCCGCGACGAGGGCCACAACGTGTTCGCCGAGACCTGCCCGCAGTACCTCTACCTGTCACTCGAGGACCACCTCGGCGCCCCCGGCTTCGAGGGTGCGGGCTACGTGGCGTCGCCGCCGTTGCGGTCCAAGCACGAGACCCACCACGCCGACCTGTGGCGCGGGTTGCGGACCGACGACCTCGTGATGGTGGCGACCGACCACTGCCCGTTCTGCATGAAGGACCAGAAGGAGCTCGGCCGCGAGGACTTTCGGGCCATCCCCAACGGGATCGGGGGCGTGGAGCACCGCATCGACCTCATCCACCAGGGCGTGGTCGCGGGCGAGCTGAGCCTGGCACGGTGGGTGGACACCTGCGCGACCACGCCGGCGCGGATGTTCGGGCTGTACCCGCAGAAGGGCGTCATCGCGCCCGGATCGGACGCCGACATCGTCCTCTACGACCCTCAGGCCCGGCACACCCTCGGCGTCGAGAGCCACCACATGAACCTCGACTACTCCGCCTGGGAGGGCTTCGAGGTCACCGGCCGGGTCGACACCGTGTGGTCGCGCGGCCGGCGCATCATCGACGACGGCCGCTACCGCGGCCGCGCCGGCGACGGCGCGTTCCTCAAGCGGGGGCTGTCCCAGCTGCTGCGCTGACCCGGTCGGGCGCCGCCGCCCCTCCCCCGATCCGGTTGGTCCCTACAATCCGGCGACATGCCGGGCGACCGCAGGGACCAACGGTGGTGTGCGGCCCGTGGCTGCGGCCCGTGCGTCAGCGGAGGGTCGCGAGTGCGTCGGCGAGGCCCTCGAGGCTGGCGAGGTCGTGACCGGGGAGGAACACGTCGATGTGGGGCAGCGCGGCGGCCATGCCGCGCTGTGACGGCTCGAACCGGGGGTCGCCGGCGAGCGGGTTGACCCACACGACCCGGTAGGCGTGCCGGCGCAGCCGGGCGACCTCACGGGCGAGGTGGTCGGGATCGCCGCGTTCGAGCCCGTCCGAGCACACGACCACGACCGCGCCCCGCAGGATCCCGCGACGGCCCCAGGTCCGGGTCAGCGTGGCGAGGCTGTCGCCGATGCGGGTGCCTCCGTCCCAGTCGACCACCCGGTCCGCGGCCGCCGCGATGGCGGCGTCGGGGTCGCGGTCGTCGAGCGCGTCGGTCAGCCGCGTCAACCGGGTCCCGAAGGCGAACACCTCCACGCGCCGGCTCACGTCACCGTGGGCGGTGCGACGCGCGGCCAGGGCGAAGCGGAGCAACGCCCGGGCGTGGGCCGCCATCGACCCGGACACGTCGAGCAGCAGGACCAACCGGCGCGGCCGGCGGTCACGGCTGCGCCAGGCCCGGTCGAACAGCTCGCCGTCGGTCTCGAGCGCGCGGTCGAGCGTGCGGGCGAGATCGAGCTCGCCCCGGCCACCGGGGCGGGTCCTCCGCACACGCCGGTGCGGGACGGCGACGTGGAGACGCGCCAGCAGCCCGTGGATCACCGCCAGCTCGGCGGCGCTGGCACGATCGAAGCGGCGGTGGCGCAGCCGTTCCCGCTCGGAGGCGACGGCACCGGCCACCGCCGGGTCATCGGGGCCGCCACCGTCGCCGGGCGGCCGGTCACTGGCAGCGACCATCGACACCTCGGGGGGCGTCGGCAGGCCGACGTCCGCATCACGCTCGCCGGCGCCGAGCAGCAGCGCCCGGAACAGGCCGTCGTAGACGGGCAGGTCGCGCGGGTCGGCGACGAGGCAGGCCCGGCCGGCCCAGTAGCGGTCGACCGCGTCGTCGTGGTCGAGCTCGGCCATCGCGCGAGCGCAGGCGACGACCTGCCCGGTGCCGACCTCGACGCCGGCGGCCCGCAGCGCGCCGGCGAGGGTGGCGACGGCCCGGGCGCCGTCGTCG
>CAZSQF010000049.1:0-14581 GCA_964608935.1 uncultured Actinomycetota bacterium
GACATCCAGGGCGTCGAGGACTTCTTCGGCGACATGGACTTCAAGGTCGCCGGCCCCGAGGGCTTCATCACCGCCCTCCAGCTCGACACCAAGCTCGCCGGTATCCCCGCGCAGGTGCTCCAGGACGCGTTGCTCCAGGCACGGGACGCGCGGATGGAGATCCTCGACATCATGAACGAGGCGATCTCCGAGCCGCGTGACGAGGTGGCGCCCACCGCTCCGCGGGTCGAGGTCGTCTACATCCCGCAGGACAAGATCGGCGACGTGATCGGGCCGCGAGGCAAGATCATCAAGGAGCTGGTCGAGGAGACCGGTGCCCAGATCGACGTCGACGAGGAGGGCGGTCGTGGCGTGGTCAAGATCTACGCCGACTCGAAGGAGGTCGCCCAGGACGCGCTTGATCGCATCAACGCGATCGCGAACCCGACGCTGCCGGAGGTCGGGGAGCGCTACAACGCGACGGTCGTGAAGACGGTCGATTTCGGTGCCTTCGTGAGCCTCACCCCGGGTATCGACGGACTGCTCCACATCTCCGAGATGTCGAAGATGGCGGGCCGTCGGCTCGAGCACGCCGAGGAGGCGGCCGAGGTCGGCCAGCAGATCCTCGTCGAGGTCAAGGAGGTCATCGACGGCGGGCGGAAGTTCAAGCTCGCCTATGTCGGCGAGCGTCCGGAGGGCGGCGGCGACGGTGGCGGTGACGGCGGCGGCCAGGGCCGCGGCGAGCGGCGCGATCGCGATGGCGGCGACCGCGGTGCACGCCGACGCGGCGGCCGCGACCGCGGCGGGGACCGTGACCGTGGCGGGGACAGCAACCGTGGCGGGGACCGCGACCGTGCATCGGGCGGCGACGAGGGCGACGGCGGCAAGCGCGATCGCGACGACGCCGGCGACGACGCACCTCAACGCACCCGCACACGCAGCCGCTCGCGCGAGCGCAGCTGACGCGCGTCGCCCTACCCTCGCCCGTGGTGGCCGCAGAGGGCGGCCACCACGCACGGCCAGGAGGTGGTGTGGCGCACGAGCTGACGACCCTGCCGGCCGGTGTCACGGTCGTGACCGAGCCGATGTCGGCGGTCCGCTCCGCCACGATCGGTATGTGGATCGGGGTCGGATCGCGCGACGAGCTCGACGGCGAATCCGGCTGCTCCCACTTCCTCGAGCATCTGCTGTTCAAGGGCACCGGGTCGCGCAGCGCCCGGGACATCGCCGAGGCGCTGGATGCCGTCGGCGGCGAGATGAACGCGTTCACCGCCCGTGAGGTGACCTGCTTCTACGCCCGCGTCCTGGACCGGGACCTGCCCCTGGCGTTCGACGTGCTCGCGGACATGCTCGTCGACGCCACCAACGCCGAGGAGGACGTCGAGGCCGAACGGCAGGTGGTCCTGTCCGAGCTGGACATCCACTTCGACACGCCCGACGACCTGGTGCACTCGGACTTCGCCGAGTCGGTGCTCGCTCACCATCCCCTCGCACGCGAGACGCTCGGGAGCGTGGACTCGGTCGCGGCGCTGACGCGCGATGCGATCCACGACTACTACCTCGAGCGCTACCGACCCGCCAACCTGGTGGTGGCGGCCGCGGGGAACGTCGAACACACGCAGGTCGTGGCACTGGCCGATCAGCTCCTCGGTGACCTGGGACGTCCGGGCGGTGACCGGCCGCCGCGCCACGCACCCGACGAGTACGGACGCGGCGACGTCCGGATCCGCCAACGCCCCACGGAGCAGGCGCACATCGTGCTCGGGGTACCGGGGCTGGCCCAGACCGACGCCGATCGATGGCCGCTGCGGGTGCTCAACGGACTGCTGGGCGGCGGGATGTCCTCGCGCCTGTTCCAGGACATCCGCGAGGACCGCGGCCTGGCCTACTCCACCTACACCTACGCGCCGTCCTTCACCGATGCGGGTCTGTTCGGCGCGTACGTCGGCACCTCTCCCGGCAAGGTCGACGAGGTGCTCGACCTGCTCCGGCACGAGCTCGACCGGGTCGCCGCCGACGTCACCACCGACGAGGTCGAGCGGGCCAAGGGAGCGTTGACCGGGGAGCTCGTGCTCTCGCTCGAGGACACCGGGTCGAGGATGTCGCGCCTGGGCAAGCAGGTCGCCACGGGCGTCCCGGTCGTGACCGTGGACGAGGCGCTCGAGCGCATCGAACAGGTCGACCTCGCCGCCGTTCGCTCGGTGGCGGAGCAGGTGCTCGGCCAGCCGCGCGACCTGGCGGTCGTGGGTCCCTTCGCGCCCGAGGAACGGGACCGGTTCGTGTCCGCGGTGGGTCCGGCGTCGGGCGAGGGAGGCTGACCGATGCCTGCGGTGACGGCGTGGCAGGAGGTCGGTGACCGGGTCTGGACACGCCGCTACGAGCCGTTCGACGTCAACGTCACCGTGGTCGGTGGGTCCGCCGGCACACTGCTCGTCGACACGCGCACGACCCTGGTCGAGGCGACCGAAGTGCGCGACCAGCTCCGCGAGCTGCCCGTCGAACCGGTCTCGGTCGTCGCCTTCACCCACCACCACCTCGACCACTGCCTCGGCGCCGGCGCCTTCCCCGACGTGGCCGTGTGGGCCACGCCGGGATGCCGTGCATCCCTGCGCAAGTCCGGCATCGAGCAGCGGGAGGCGTGGCTCGAGTGGCTGCCCGAGGACCAGCACGCCCATGTGCGGGCGAGTCCGTTGGTGATCCCGGATCACACCGTCAAGGAGCATGCCCGCATCGACCTCGGTGGCCGGGTCGTCGACCTGCGCTACCTGGGGCGCGGGCACACCGACCACGACCTCGTGGTGCACCTCGCCGACGCCGGCGTGATCCTGGCCGGCGACCTCGTCGAGGTCGGGGCGGCCCCGGCGTTCGACGAAGCCCATCCCTACCAGTGGCCGGTGACCCTGGGCGCGCTCGAGGTGCTCGGGGCGGACGTGGTGGTCCCGGGGCATGGACCACCGACGGATGTCGACTACGTCGTGGCCCAGCGCGAGGAGCTGGCCCATCTGGCGGCGCTGTGCCGAGAGGTGCTCGGTGGTGTGCGCTCACGCTCGTCGGGGGTCGCGGCCTCGCCGTACCCGCAGGCGGTCACCGACCTCGCCCTCGCCCGCGCCGCCGCCACGGCCGGCGCGTAGGCTGCGGCCATCCAGGAGCCGGAGGCCGTGGTGCGAGTCGGTGTGATCGGGGCGGCGGGCCGGATGGGCGGTGCCGCCAGCCGTGCCGTCGCGGATGCCGCCGATCTGTCGCTCGCCGCCGCCGTGTCGCCGTCGCACGACGGGCAGCCGATCGGGGACGTCCTGCCCGGGATCGCGGGCGAGCGCGACCTGCGGATCGCGGGCTCCCTGGACGCGCTCGTCGCCGCGGGGTGCGATGTCGCGGTGGACTTCACCGGGCCGGCGACGGTCGGCGACCACCTCTGCTGGCTGCTCGAGCACGACGTCCATGCCGTGATCGGGGCGACGGGGCTGACCGACGACGATCTCGACCGCGCGCGCGAGCTCGCGGCCGGGCGACCGGCCAATGCCGTGGTCGCCCCGAACTTCGCCGTCGGCGCCGTCCTGCTCATGCGGTTCGCCGCGGAGGCCGCGCGGCACCTGCCCGACGTCGAGATCGTCGAGCTGCACCACGATCGCAAGGTCGACGCTCCCTCGGGCACGGCCCTGCAGACCGCCGAGGTGGTCGCTGACGCGCGCGGAGGGGCCCGTGACGTCGTCCTCGGCGACGAACGGCATCCCGGCGCGCGCGGCGCCGACCATCACGGGATCCGGGTCCATTCGATCCGGCTGCCCGGCCTCGTCGCCCATCAGGAGGTCCTGTTCGGCGGTGCCGGGCAGACCCTGAGCCTGCGCCACGACGCGATCGACCGGTCGGCGTTCATGCCCGGCGTCCTGCTCGCGTGCCGGCGCGTCGCCGACCTCGACGGCGTGGTGGTCGGACTCGACGAGCTGCTGTGAACCACGGCTCCACGGTCGCGATCCGGAGCCGCTACCGTCCGTGGTCCGGCTGAGGGTCGGCCGGCCGTCGCGCACGCGGGTGGGTGCGTGGCCCCGCGGGTCACCGCGGGTCGGTGCATCGCGCGGATGGCGCCGATCCCGCGTCCGTGGTGGCTGGAGGAGGGCCGCTTCGTGACGTCGGAGAGCCACGAGTCCCGCGTCCCCGACGGCGAGGGTGCGGACGACCCCCGGTCCGGGTCCGACCGCTATACCGAGGCGCTCCGCCGGTTCTCCGGCGACCTGCGGATGACCCAGCAGGTGTTCCAGTCGATGCGCGACCGTGACGTGCCGATCGAGGAGCGTCACTACCGGCTGGTCCTCAAGGCCCATCTCGACGGGCGCGACCTTCAGGGCGCCCGCACGATCCTCGCTGAGATGCAGGCTGCCGGCATCGACGTGGATGCCGCCGTGCGGTGGGACCTCGCGATCGCGGCGGGCCGCGCGGGCCGCACCGACGAGGCGTTGGCGCTGCTCGACGAGCTGCACGGCGAAGGGCTCGAACCCGACCCCGACCGCGCACCGGGTGTCCTGGCCATCTACCTGTCGGCCCGCCGCTTCCCCGCCGCCCGGGCGATCATCCGCCAGATGGCGCAGCGCGGGCAGGCCGCCGCGGATGCCGACTACGTCCGTCTGCTCCGCGACTGCCTGCAGCGCCGGGCCATCAAGGACACCCGAACGGTGATCGACCTGATGCTGCAGGTCGGTCGCACGCCCGATCCGCGTCTGGCCACCGAGCTGATCGCGATGATCGCCCGCGCCGGCCACGCGGAGCGCGCCATCGACCTCATGGACCGGTTGACGGCGGCCGGGGTCGAGCTGCCGGGCGACGTCCACACCGAGCTGCTGCTCGCCCACGCCACGGCCGGCGACGCCGCGGCCGCCGAGGCCGGGCTCCGAGCCATGCGGGAGGCGGGGGTCGAGCCCAACAGCTTCCACCGCAACGCCGTGCTCCGGGCCCGGATCGCGAGCGAGGACGTCGACGGCGCCTGGAAGCTCGCGACCGAGCTGGCCGCGGACGGCTGCATCCCGTCGGGGGAGAACCTCGAGGGGCTCATCGACGTGAGCCTGCACGCGGGCCGGACCGCGGCGGCGAGCGGGGTGATCGACTGGATGCTGCTCCTCGGCGTGCCGGTGCCCCCGCAGAAGGCAGCCGAGGTGATCGCCCGTCACCTCAAGGCCGGGGAGCTCGACACCGCGATCTCCCTGTTCGAGGTGTGCACCGCCAACGCCGTCCCCGCCGACCGGCGGACCGCACGGGACCTGGTCGAACGCCTCGTCCGTGCCAAGCGGCTCGACGAGGCGAGAAGCCTCCTCGAGCGCCTGCGCGCGTCGGGGACGCTCACCCACGGGCGGCACTACGGATCCCTGCTCAACGCGCTCGCCAACGCCGGACGCGCTGACGACGCGGTCGCGGTGCTCCAGGACATGCTCGCCAACAAGGTCACGCCCACGAGCGCCGACGCCTCGCGGCTCGTGGGCGCGATCATCAAGGCCGGCCACCTCGATACCGGGGGGCGGCTCGTGGCCTCGCTCCAGGACGCCGGCGTCCAGATCGACGAGCCGACCTACCGCGAGCTGATGTGGGCACACGCCCGCAAGGGCCAGCACGACCCGGCCAAGGCGGTGTTCGACCGCATGGTCGCGGCCGGCATCACCCCCGACGACCGCCACCACAAGGCGCTCGAGTGGGCGTCGGGCGAGACGCCGCGCCGGCTGCCCGAGCCACCCGAGCCGCCAGAGACCCCCGAGACCCCCGAGCCGCCCGAGCCGCCAGAGACGCCCGAGGCTCGTCCCGGCCATGAGCCCGGCTCCGAGGCGTGAGGCCGCAAGCGGTCGTCAGGTCGTCGCCTCGGCGGTGACCAGCTGCGTCCGAGCGAGCTCGCGGTACAGACCGCCGAGCGCGACCAGCTGGCCGTGGGTGCCCCGCTCGACGATCCGGCCCTCGTCGAGCACCACGATCTCGTCGGCATCGATCACCGTCGACAGGCGGTGGGCGATCACCAGGCTCGTCCGGCCGTGGAGCGTCTCGCGCAGCGCCGCCTGCACCAGCCGCTCGGACTCGGTGTCGAGGTGGGCCGTGGCTTCGTCGAGGACGACGACCGCCGGGTCCTTGAGCAGCACACGCGCGATCGACAGGCGCTGCTTCTCGCCGCCGGAGAGCCGGTACCCGCGCTCGCCCACGATCGTGTCGTACCCGTCGGGGAGCCGGGCGATCACGTGGTGGATCCGGGCCGCCGTCGCTGCGGCGACGAGCTCCTCGTCGGTGGCGTTCGGCTTGGCGTAGCGCAGGTTGACCGCGATCGAGTCGTGGAACAGGTGCGGATCCTGGCTGACGACACCGACCGCGTCGGCCACCGAGGTCAGCGTAAGGTCGCGCACGTCGTGCCCGTCGATCGTGACCCGCCCCTCGGTGACGTCGTACAGGCGTGGCACGAGCGAGGACAGCGTCGACTTGCCCGCACCGGAGGGTCCGACCAGCGCGGTCATCGTCCCGGGCGCGAGGTGCAGGTCGATGTCCTGCAGGATCCACCCCGATGCATCGTCTCCGTGCTCGGACGTCGGCCCCTCCAGGGACTCGAGGGATGAGCCGCCTGCCGCCGGGTACTCGAACCACACGCCCTCGAAGCGGACCTCGCCGACCGGATCGGTCAGGTCGACCGCGTCCTCGCGCTCCTCGATCGCCCGTGGGAGGTCGAGCACCTCGAACACCCGCTCGAAGCTGACCATGGCGGTCATCAGGTCGACACGCGCGTTCGACAGCTGCGCGAGGGGACCGTAGAGCTGGGTGACGTAGAGGCCGAGCGCGACGACCGTGCCGACCTCGATGGCAGGGTTGGTGATCACGATACGTCCGCCGACGAGGTACACGACCGCGGTGGCGACCGCGCCGATGAGCCCGAGCGACGCGAACAGCGCGCGACCGTGCACCGCCTGGCGGACCCCGATGCGGGCGACCTGGTCGGCGCGGTCGTGGAACAGCGCCACCTCGCGGTCGGGGCGGCCGAACAGCTTCACGAGCAGTGCTCCGGCGACGTGGAACCGCTCGGTCATCACGGTGTTCATCTCGGCGTTGAGGGCCATGTGCCGTCGCGACAGCTGCTGGAGCCGCTGGCCGACGATGCGGGCGGGGATGATGAAGGCCGGCAGCAGGGCAACGGCCAGCAGGGTCACCCGCCACTCCAGCACGAGCATCGCCACCAGCACGACGCTGACCCCGATCACGTTGTCGACGATCCCCCCGAGGGTGCCGGTCAGCGCCCGCTGCGCGCCGACCACGTCGTTGTTCAGGCGGGTGATGAGGGCGCCGGTCTGGGTCCGGGTGAAGAAGGCGAGCGGCATCGACTGGACGTGGCGGTAGAGCATCGTGCGCAGGTCGAGGATGAGCTCCTCGCCGATCGAGGCCGACAGCGTGCGTTCGATCATGGACAGGGCGGCGAGCACCACCGCGATGCCGAGCATGCCGAGGAACAGCACGGTCAACAGCCCCGTGTCCTCCTCGGGGATCGCGTCGTCGATGATGAGCCGGATCAGCTGCGGTGGTGCGGCGGCCGCGACCGCCGCCAGCACGATGATCGACACGAACGCCACCAGCCGGCGGCGGTAGGGCCGTGCGAGCGACCAGGCACGCCGCGCCGTGGCGCGATCGACCGTGCGTCCCTTGAAGTCCTCGCTCGCCCCCAGGGGGCGGAGCGGCATCCCGCCGTGTCCTCGCACGTCGATCCCTCTCCTGTGCCCGGCGGGCAGCCGCCGTGGCGTGTCGGGGACCGCCAGCGTGCCCGAACGAGCGGCCTCCGTGCGCGCGTCGGGAGGCGGAGCAGGGGCTCGGCCCTCCGACCGATGCGTGCTGGACGGTGTCTAGCGCAGGTTCGGAGCCGATGCCGCCCACGGCCGGCACCTCGCGGGCCGTGTCACGCCCCCTCGATAGGCTCGGCCAGCCCGACGCGCCGTGCCGTCCGTCCCCCGAGGCAGCCCGTGACCGACGAGTTCACCCCCGCCGAACGTGAGCTGCTGGCAGCACACCTGACCGATGTCGACGGGGACGTGTTCGCGCTCACCGACCTGCCCGAGGTGGTCAAGGGGGCGTTGTTCGCCCGCTATTCGCGCTATGCCGGGTCGCTCAAGCGCCTGTTCGTCGACGAGTTCGCCGCCGACCTGGACGAAGCCGACCCGGCGGCCCGCGCCGAGCAGCTCTACGAGCGGGTGTTCAGCGAGTACGGCGACGATTCGGTCGCCCAGCTCGGCGGTGCGCACGTGGCGCTGGAGAACGTCTCGAACCTGCTGACCAAGCGCATCGAATGGGGCCGGCTGGCCGCCTATCTCGAGCAGTCGACCCGCTACATCGCCTACGACGGGAAGGTCGACGGCCGCTACCGCTACTACCGCGACCCGGACGTGCTCGCCGGTCGCCACGGGGCCGCCTACGAGTCCACGCTCGACGCCGTCTTCGACGTCTACGCCGAGCTCGTCCCGGTGGTGCTCGACTGGGTCCGTGAGCGCTGGCCGCAGGACGAGGCGACCTCGAACTTCGTGTACCGCAATGCGACCAAGGCCAAGGCGCTCGATCTGCTGCGAGGGCTCCTGCCGGCGGCCACCACCTCCAACGTCGGCATGTTCGCATCCGGACAGTCCTACGAAGGGCTGCTGCTGCGGCTGCGGGGGGACGAGCTCGCCGAGTCGCAGGCGGTCGCCGACCGGCTGCTGACCGAGCTGCGCCGCGTCATCCCGTCGTTCCTCACGCGCGTCGACCGGCCGGACCGCGGCGGTGCCTGGTCGGCCTATCTCGCCACGACGAGGGACGACACCCGTCGACTCGCGCGGGAGCTCGTGACCGACGATCCCGATCCGGCGCGCCTCGTGACCCTCACCGACTGGTCGCCGCGGGACCCCGAGGACGCCGAGGTCAGCCTGGTCGCTGGCGCCCTCTACCCGCACGTCACGCTGCCCGAGGCACAGCTCGAGGCCGAGGTGCGCAGCTGGCCGGCGGAGCGGCGCGCGCAGGTGCTCGCCGCCTACGTCGGCGAACGCGCCAACCGGCGCCACAAGCCCGGCCGGGCGTTCGAGCGGGTGTGGTACCGCTTCGACGTGCTCGGCGACTACGGCGGGTTCCGGGACCTGCAACGCCACCGCATGCTCACCATCGAGTGGCAGGACCTCACGACCCGCCACGGCTACGAGACCCCGCCGGAGCTCGACCAGGCCGGGGTCGCCGACCGGTGGCACGAGGCCCTGGAGCGCTCCGCCGACCTCTACGAGTGGCTGGTGGCCGATCACCCGGTCCAGGCGCAGTACGCGGTGTGCTTTGCGTACCGGATGCGCTACGCGATCCAGCTCAACGCCCGTGCGGCGATGCAGATGCTCGAGCTGCGCTCGACCCCCCAGGGCCACCCCCAGTACCGCGCCGTCGTGCAGGAGATGCACCGCCAGATCCGCGACGTCGCCGGCCACGACGCGATCGCCGACGCAATGGTCCACGTCGACCACGGTGAGAGCGAGCTCGAACGGCTCGAGTCCGAGCGGGCCGCGGAGCGGCGCCGTGCCGATCGGGCCGGCTCGGTCGCCCGGCAGGGCTCGGCAGCGGAGGGACAAGCATGAACGAGCGGGTCCGATCGGTGCTGCTCGGGCTCGGCATCGGCGTCGCGCCGTTGCTGCTGATCGATCTCGCGGCGACGTTGCACGAGGCGATCCTGAACGACCCCGGGAGCACGTCGGTGTGGTGGCCGGTGGCGTGCTACCTCGCGGTGGGCGTGGTCGTCGCCGTGGGGGTCGCCCTCGGACGCCGGGACCGCCTGGTGCCCGTGATCGGGTTCGTGATCGTGCTGCTGGTGGTGCTGCCGACCGTGCCGTCGGACGCCGTCGACTGGATGCGGTCGGTGGTGCCCAACCTCGGCAGCGGGCTCGGCGCCCCGTTCGGCGTCGGGTTCACGATCGCAGGCGCCTACGCCTACTCGGCGGTGCGTGGCCCCAAGGTGTAGCTACTCGGTGGTGAAGGTGACCCGGTCGGCGACGAACGGTGCCAGGGGGGTGCCGTCCCCTCGGGTGAACTCGACCGACAGCTCGTGCTCGCCGGGCTCGACCTCGAGCCAGAAGCTGACGGCGGTGCAGGGCTCGTCCAGCGGGCACGACTGGTCGTAGGACACCGGTGTGCGGACACCGTCGAGGGTCACCGCCAGCCCTCCGGCCGCCTCGGGATCCGCAGGCAGGTCCGCCAGGGGAACGTCACCCGGACCGATCGACCCCCCCGTCACCTCGACCTCGACGAGCACGTCGCCCGCCGGTACGCGCGCGCCGTCCGCCGGCGCGACGATCGTGACCTCGCTGTCGTCGGCCAGCGGCAACAGCTCCGGTGGCGGGTGCAGGGCGATCGTCAGCGGCTGCCAGAACACCCACATGCCGGCTGCGGCGAGGGCGACAGCCCCGTAGAGCAGCGGCGACCCGGGGGACAGCTCGAGGTCGGTGAGGGCCGCGAGCAGCAGGGCGACGAGCGCGACGGCGCCGAGCGGGATCGCCCACCCGATCCAGTCCGACAGCCACCGGTCGGCGAGCGGCGCCAGGCTGGCCGCGATCGCGGAGCCGGCCAGTGGCAGGACGAGGTCGTCTGGCCCCTCGAGTCGGATCACGCCGGTGCCGGCCAGCACCGCAGCCAGCGCCAGGGCGATCGCCACGACCGTGACCATGGCCTGCCAGGTCGACCCGGGGCCGGCATGGGCCAGGAAGTCGGGCAGCGGGGCGAGTGCGGGCATCGCGGTTAGGATACGGCCTGCCCCTCCGTGACCGTCAGATGGCCCTCGAGCATGACCGACACCGCCACAGGCACCCCCGACCGACGGGCGGTCGGACGCGTCGTCACCGCCATGGTGACGCCGTTCACGGTCGACGGCGAGCTCGATCTCGACGGGGTGGCCAGGCTCGCCACCCACCTGATCGACCATGGGACCGAGACGGTGCTCGTCAACGGCACGACGGGCGAGTCGCCGACGCTGCGTGACGACGAGCCGTGGCAGGTGCTCCACGCGGTGCGCGAGGCGGTGGAGGGACGCGCCACGGTGATGGTGGGCACGGGCACGAGCGACACGGCCAAGACCGTGGCCGCCACCGCGCGCGCCAAGGCCGAGGGCGCCGACGCCGTGCTCGTGGTCACGCCCTACTACAGCCGCCCCGACCAGCGCGGGCTGCTCCACCACTTCCGGGCGGTGGCCGACGCCGCCGACCTGCCCATGATGGTCTACGACATCCCGATGCGGACCGGCCGCGCCATCGACGTGTCCACGCTGGTCGACCTCGCCGGGGTCGACAACATCATCGGGGTCAAGGACGCCGCCAACGACCTCGGCAAGGCCGCGCTGGTGCTCCGCGAGACGCGGGATGCGCCGGGAGGGTTTGGGTCCTGGTCTGGTGCGGACGAGCTCAACCTGCCGCTGCTCGCCGTCGGGGCGACCGGCGTGGTGTCGGTCAGCGCCCACCTCGTCGGCCCCGAGGTGGCGGCCATGATCGAGGTGTTCCCGACCGACCCGGCCCGGGCACGCGCACTGCACCTGGCGTGCCTGCCCGTGCACCGGTCGTTGTTCGCCGAGCCCTCGCCCGCGCCGCTCAAAGGGGCGCTCAACTCGCTCGGGCTGCCGGGGGGGCCCGTGCGGCCACCGCTGGCCGACGCGTCCCCCGACGTCGTCAAGGCGGTCCTCGCCGCCCTGGAGCCCATCGAAGCCGCGCGGTGAGCGGCGTTCAAGGAACCCACAGTGAGTAGCAGCTCTTCGAATGCCGCGCCGGTCACGGTCACCTTCCTCGGCGGGTTGGGCGAGATCGGCCGCAACATGGCCACCATCGAGATCGACGGACGGCTCGCGATCATCGACGTGGGTGTCCTGTTCCCCGACGCCGAGCACCTCGGGGTCGACCTCATCCTGCCCGACTGGGGGTGGCTGAAGGAGCGCGAGGACGACGTCGAGGCGATCTTTCTCACCCACGGTCATCTCGACCACGTCGGGGCGCTGCCCTACCTGATCCGCGACCTCGACCGGACGCTCACCGTGTACGGCACCAAGCTGACACTCGCCTTCTGTGAGGCGATCCTCGAGGAGTGGCCCGACCTGCCCACGCCCGAGCTGGTCGAGCTCGCGCCAGGTGACGTCATCGAGCACGACCCCTTCGAGGTCGAGGCGATCCAGGTCAGCCACTCGATCCCCGACGGCGTCGCCTATGCCGTGCGCACGCCCCACGGCATGATCGTCCACACGGGCGATTTCAAGCTCGACCAGAGCCCGATCGACGGACGTCCGACCGACCTGGCCCATTTCGCCCGTCTCGGCGACGAGGGCATCGACCTGCTGCTGGCGGACTCCACCGGGGCCGACGTGCCCGGTCACGTCCCGCCCGAGCGGACGGTCGGTGCCAACATCCGCCAGCACATCGCCGACGCCGAGGGCCTGGTGGTGGTGGCCTCCTTCGCGTCGCACGTGCACCGCATCCAGCAGGTGCTCGACGCTGCGGCCGCGGCCGGTCGGCGACCCGTGTTCGTCGGTCGCTCGATGGTGCGCAACATGGCGATCGCCGGTGAGCTCGGCTACCTCAGCTACGACCCGGATACCGTCGTCGCCCCCGAGGACGTCGAACGCTACGACCGGGACGACCTGATCGTCATCTCGACCGGCTCACAGGGCGAGCCGTTCTCGGCCCTGTCGCTCATGGCGGCCGGCGACCACAAGACGTTCGACGTGGGCGAGGGGGATCTCGTCATCCTCGCGTCCAGCCTGATCCCGGGCAACGAGCAGGCGGTCTATCGCTCGATCAACAACCTGTCCCGGCGCGGCTGCACCGTCGTCCACAAGGGGCTGGCTCCCGTGCACGTGTCGGGGCACGCGAGCCGCGAGGACCTCATCCTGTTCCACAACATCGTCGAGCCCGAGTACTTCGTGCCGGTGCACGGCGAGCACCGGCACCTGCGCGCCCATGGGGACATCGCGATCATGACCGGCTGCCTCCCGGACCACGTCCTGGTGTGTGAGGACGGCGACCAGATCGTGCTCGAGGACGGGCGCGTCCGTCGTGGTGACGGGGTGCCGACCAGCCACGTCTACATCGACGGTCTGCTCGACGACGTCGGCCCGGCGCTGCTGCGCGACCGGCGCCGGATCGGCGAGGACGGCATCTGCGTGTGCATCGTCACCGTCGACACCCACGCCCGCGAGCTGGCCGGCGACACGATCGTCATCCAGAAGGGTGTCGTGTTCCACGAACAGGCCGACGACATCCTCGAGGCGGCCCGCAAGGCGGTCGACCTCGAGCTCGACGGCTTGGGGCGCGAGAAGCTCGAGGATCTCGGCGCCGTGCAGCGCCACGTCGTCCAGGCGCTGGGTCGCTTCTGGCGCTCCGAGACCGGGCGGCGCCCGTTCATCCTCCCGGTGGTGCAGGAGGCGTAGCCCCGGGCGGGTGTGGCGGCGGTTTCCCCGAGTTGCAGCAGAGGTGTAGTTCCACGGCTGTGGGCCGGTTACCCTGTAGGCCGCCGTCCGAAAGCGCCCGACGGCCGGTCTGTCGTGTGAGGGGAGTGCGCCGTGGCATCCACGACCAAGAGTCCCCCGCGCAAACGTGGCTCGAGTGGGCGCAACCGGCCGGCCGGCGCGAAGGCGGGGACCGCCGGGGCGGCGGGCGGCAAGGGCTCGCGCGGCCCGACCGCGCGCGTCGGCAGCGCGTTCACACAGCACCTGCGGGCACAGAAGCAGGACGTCGCCGGCATCGGGCTGGTGCTCATGGGCGTTCTCAGCGGGCTCGGCATCTACGCCGACGCGGCCGGCCCCGTCGGCAACTTCCTCGAGGCCGTGTCGCTGGGGCTGCTCGGCCTCGCCGGGTACGCCCTGCCGGTCCTGCTGGTGTGGTTCGGGCTGCTCATCGTGGTCGGCCGGCCGAGCCCCGAGGTCGGGCGGATCGCGGTCGGCTCGGTGCTGCTCGCCGCGGGGATCCTCGGCGCGCTGCACCTGATCGCGGGTGCGCCGGATCCCGGCGACGGCGTACGGGGCCTGTGGGAGGCGGGTGGTCTGCTCGGGTGGGTCATCGGCGCGCCGCTCCGGTTCGCTCTGTCGGTGTGGGGCGCTGGGGCCGTGCTGGTGGCCCTCGTCTCGCTGGGTGCGCTGATCGTGACCCGAACGCCCTTCTCGACCGTGGTCGGGGCGCTCAAGGGCATGGTGGCCGGCCGTGGGGACGAGGGGTCCACGGCCGACGGTGCCCGCCAGCGGGGCGACGACGCGAACGCAGCGCTCGAGGCGTCCCGAGTCCGGGCCACGCTCGCCCGCAAGAGCTACGACCAGCCCGAGCTGGCCGAGGCGGACGACGACGCCACCGGCACCGCCGCCGATCGTGAGGCGGGACGGGTCCCCGACCCGCCCGTCCGTGCCGACACGGCGGCCTCGACGGGAACCCGCAAGGCCAAGAAGGTCAGGCCCGCCCGGTCCTGGAACGACTACGAGCTGCCCTCGCTCGACCTGCTGGCGACCGGCCGGTCGCTCGGACGCGACTCGAAGCGCACCATCGAGGCCCAGACGGCCGCGCTCCAGGACACCTTCCACCAGTTCGGCATCGACGCGTCGGTGGCGCGCTGGTCCCGTGGCCCGACCGTCACGCGCTTC